>JAFDFW010000242.1 GCA_019309605.1 Deltaproteobacteria bacterium
TGCTGGTGCCGTTGGTGGACGCCGCCATCGTGTTTGCCGCCCGCCCCGCGTGCTAGAGCTGCGAAACGGAACGGTGATCGAGTGGGAACGATGAACCGCAGACGCGCTATTGCACTAGCGAGCCTCGTGTCGCTGACGGCCTGGGCGGCGACTGCGTCTGCCGGCGCCGATCCCGTGCTCATCGCGGACGCGGTCCGAAACCTCGACTCAGACCATGACCAGGCAATTGCCGCGGTGTACGTTCTTCAAGCCGGTGGCGAGCGGGCGGCCAAGCAAATCCGCGACGCCTGGCCGACCCTCTCCGTGTTGGGGCAGAAGCGCGCGCTCGGCGCTCTCTCTCAGCTTGCCAAAGAGCATCCTGCAGCGGTCGAGGCCTTGGTCGAAGCCGCTCGCTCCCACGACGAGGAGATCCGAGAGCGTGCCCTTGCGACCTTGAGGCGGACCACACCCCGGGGACGCGCCGGATTGGTCGCGCTCCTTTCCGATCCCGTCGTTGGCGACCGGGCGGCATCCGTGTTGGCGCGGACTGAGCCCGACTTCGCCGTCGAGCCGCTGCTCGACGCCACCGCCAGCCCGGGCGGCGAGGACCGTCATGGGCTCCGCAGCGCACTCGCAACGGCAGTGCAGCGCG
Source organism: Deltaproteobacteria bacterium (assembly GCA_019309605.1). Lineage (GTDB taxonomy): Bacteria > Myxococcota_A > Polyangia > Polyangiales > Houyiibacteriaceae > SG8-38. The sequence continues at coordinate 632 of JAFDFW010000242.1, forward strand.
CCGGCAAAGACGCCAAGCGTCCGCTGCGCGCGTGGCTCTCCGGCGGGCCTCCACCAGCGGCCGTTGCAAGCGTTGCGATCTGCCTCGCATCGCTCGATGGGTACCAGGGCGTTGTCGCCTCCTTCGTCGAGTACGCGGTCGCGCAGCCGATCGATTTCGCGGCCACCTGGCGACTACTTCAAAGTGCCGGAGCGGCCGGTTCGAAACTGGACGGCCCTGAGGAATGGATGCTTCGCCAAGCCGCCGTCGATGCGGTCACCGCACGCGGGCATCGGGAGGATGCGCGTGGTTCGCTGGCCGATCCCTACCCGCGCGTCCGAGCGAGCGCTGCGACCGTCTTGTCCGGTGATCCGGATAGCTTGGTGGAGCGCGCCACGCTCGCGCGCCGGGACAGCTGGCCGATGGTTCGGGCCGAAGCGGTGACCAGCCTTCGGACCGAGGGGGATGCGATTCCGGTGATCGTGGCATCGGTCGACGACTCCATGTCGGTGGTGCGCGCCGCGGCCATCGGGGTCCTCGCTGCCTCCTCCCACGATCGGGGCTGGGAGCGTGTTCACCAGAGGCTGCGAGCCCGCAACGAATGGCCGCAGGTGACCGCGGCGGCCATCGACTACGTTGTCGCACACTGCCGGACGGACGGGGTCGAAGCCCTGTTCCGCGTGGTCATGCGCGCCGCGCCTAGCAATGCGCTCACCGACGACCTCAACAACGCCGCGCGCGCGATTGAGGCCCTGCGCGCCCTCGGAACCCCGGAAGCCAAGGCCACGGTTGAACAACTCCGAGGTACCGAAGGAGTTCCGCCCACGCTGAAAATGGCGCTCGAGCAGCCCCTACCTGTGGACGCCGGGTGTGCGTTGGCCGGCCGCTAGATTGTCCCTCACGAATCTGCCGTGTTACTTTGTTCGAGACAGGGGGAAACATGGGAGCTCGTCTAATAGGCCTGATTTTGGCTGGGGTGCTGTTGAGCGCCGGTTGTGAACAGATTACGTCCGCTTCGGAGCCGGAGGCTGAGGCCAAACAACTACCCGAAATCGTCCCGAACCTTCCAGAGGTTCCGACGCTACCACCGCCGCCGTTTCCGACGACCTACGAAGATGAGTCGTACAGCGTCTACGGCCTTCGTCTGCGACCGCTCAAGGTGCTCGACACCGACCTTTTCGTGACCGGCTACATCATGGACATCTACGAGCCGCCGGCCTGCAAGAAGCGAAAGAAAGAAGAGTGTCCGAAGGTTGCTGCGCCGCACATGTTCATCGCAGACACCGCGGACCAGACCGACCGGGCCGAGCAGCTGCTCGTAGTGGGCTATGCCGACAACCAGGAGCAGCTCGCGCGCGCGCGTCGCGGACGCAAGACGACCACCATTGCGGGTGCAGTCGTGGTGCCCAGGGACTTGAAGGTCGGCAACAAGGTTCGCGTGAAGGGTCTCTTCACGCTGATCTCCTCGGGCGGTTTCAACACGAGCAACGGCTTGATCGAGTACGCGTCTCACGAGACGCTCGCCAAGGCCGAACCGAAGTAATCAGGGCGCAGCGACCGCTGCGTCTTCTACTATTTCTTCTTGCGCACCGAGGATGTCCGACAGGTTTGGGGCGCCGGCATCGCCTTTGATCTCGAAGGCATCTGCGCTGCGATCAAAGAGCGCGACCACGTCGTCGCTGACAACCATCACCTGCCGGCCTTCGTCGATGCGCACGTAGCCGCCGCCGTCCACCGGAGCGCCAGAGCCGAGTGACACCCGCACTTTCGCTCGCCCCATCTCGAAGGTGACCTCAGCTTTCGGTGTGTCGATGCCGAAGCTTTGCAGGTCCTCCGCGCTTGGGCTCTGCAGTGTGCGAACGGGAATCGCAAACTCCCAGTTGCGGAGGTAGTCCTCGATGATCTCGGGATCGGCTGGAGCTTGCCTCGGCTCTTCGAGGGTCCAGGCTTCGTCGAAGCCCTCGCCGTCTCGGCGCAAGGCGATGCGCTCCTCGCCGGACGCGATTCGGACGCGGACGATCCGTTCGCGGACGACGGTTTCCAGCAACAAGCCGGACCGTGAGTTGATTTCGGTTCGCCCAGGGCGGCCGCGCTCGAACAGCAGCACGTAGGCTAACAAGATGGCCGCGATGATCAACAGGACGATCGGGGTTCGTGCGCTCATGAACGCCTCGACCACCACACGCCGAAGCCGGCGATGAATGCCGCCAAGGGCAACAGAACCACGACTCGGAAGAGTAGATTCTGCAGATCCGCGTCGCTCATGATGACCGCGCGGGCGTTGGTCTTGCGCGGCGCGATGTTGATCAAGGCCTCGCGCTGTGTGAGCCAGCCGGCCGTCGAGGACATGAAGTCGATGTTCGACAGTTGCGGGTTATCGAGGAGCTCTTGGCTCATCCAGTCGCTGTCCCCGACGACCAGCAGCCTGCCCGGCGTCGGCCCTTCGGTCTCCACGGGCTTCAGGTCATCGCCCAGTGGCGGGACGTACTCCCAGGCGACCGCAAGTGGCACTGCACTTGGCGGCGTCGGCTCGCCCTTGGGGTCGGGATCGATAACGCGCGAGATGTCGGTTTCTGCGACGGCGGCGGGGCTCGTTCGAAACAGCACCTCGCCATCGCCGCCTTCGATGACGTCTACCGAGCGGGCTACTGCCAAGAGGACGCCGCCGCCTCGCTTCCGGATGGTATCGACGAGCCGATGCGTCCCGAGGTTGGTGACGAGAAAGAGGTCCCCTGGGTTGCCCGGGAGCTGCTGTGCCGGGTCGTTCTCGATGACGAGGTTCGCCCCGACTACGATTCCGCGCTCCCCGAGCGAGGCTTCGAAGCCGGTCGGGGTCAGCGCCTCCTTCTTGAGCACTGGGTCGAACGCGAGAAGCACGTTCCCGCCAGAGCTGAGGTAGCGATCCACGACTGCGGCCTCGTCCGCCGAGAATACGCGTTGCGGGCTGATGACAAACAAGGCGTCACACGATTCTGGCACGTCGTCCTGACGGACCTCGAACGGCTCGACTTCGATCTTCTCCCACTCGAGCTCGCGCGCCAATCCATCGAGGCTGCGCTCACCGTACGCCCCGACCTCCCACTCGCCGTGGCCCGCCGTCACGCACACCTTGGTCGGCTCACCGGTCGTGACTTCGAGGATGGCGCCCGTCAGCGCTCTCTCGGACTGCAGGTCGAGCTTGTGGCCATCGGCATCCTCGAAACTCTCGAAGTCTTCGACGATCAACTGATGGCGCTCGACCTTCCATTTCCGGTCGCCGCTGGTGACGACGACGGGCACCTGGGAAAGCGTCACTTCGCCTGCGAGCCAGCTGTCGATCCCGAACTTGTCGGCAAGGACTTGATAGCGTGCGCGATCACGGTCGGGATCCACCCACTCGACAGTGATGTTGTCGGTGACCGCCTTGTACTCTTCCAGCAGGGTCTCGACGTCGGCGAAGTCCTGCTCGTCGCGCCCGAGAAACACGTAGATTCGGACGTCTTGGTCGAGCTCACGCAGCGCCTGTTGGCTGCGTTCGGATAGCGTGAACAGTCCGTGGGCGGTCCAGTCCCATCGTTTGTAGTGGCGGGCCGAGAGGTAGTTCACCAACACGACGACCACCAGGCCGAGCACGGCCGTGAGCAAGAGGTTCAGGCGGGTGCGAGGTTGGGCGCTCACCCGTGCCTCCGCGCCTTCAAAGCCCCGATGCTCAAGCCGACCGCCAACACCGTGGCGGAGAGATCGAACACCAGGTACCGCGTGTCGACCACACCCTTGGCGAAGCTCTGCATGTGGCCCCACATGCTCAGGTACGCGCAGACCTCCCGCGCCGTGCCGTCGAGAACGAACTCACCGATACCCACGGTGAATAGAACTCCAAGTGCAACGAACGAAAGCACCGCTGCAATAATCTGGGTCGGCGCCAGCACGCTCATCAACAAGCCGATGGCCATGAAGTAGGCGCCGAGGGAGAAGACGCCGAAGTAGCTCGATGCGGTGGCGCCCCAGTCGACGCTCCCGTGCTGGCTCATGATCCAGGCGTAGACGAGCGTTGGGAGCCACAATACGCACCACATCACGAGCGACGCCCCGTACTTCCCGAAGATGACGGAGCCCTCGGAGACCGGGGCCGTCAACAAGGCCTCAATCGTCCCCGATTGCTTCTCGCCCGCGATGAGCCGCATCGTGAGGACGGGGACGAAAACTAGAAGCGGGATGAAGAAGAGCGCGCTTCCGCCGAAAAAACCGGACAGAGGGGTCGAGGCGCCCGAGGAAACCGCGTTGCGGGCGTAGAACTCGGTGAGGAGCCAGAACACGACGCCGTTCCAAACCAACCAGGAGGTGAGCACAACGTACGCCAGCGGAGACACGAAGAACGACCCGAGCTCCCGCTTCAAAACGACCCATGCGCTCTTCACGACGCCTCCTCCGTCGGCCCGGAGGTGGTGAGCTCGGCGAACACGTCTTCGAGGCTCGTCTCTCCGTCGCCCGGCGCGAGGTCGGCTACCTTCCGGCCTTCGCGGATGATGATCACTCGGTCACATACCGCGCTCGCGGAACTGTCGGACCTGGTTCGGATCCAAACCCGAGGTCGGTTCGTCGAGGATGAGGATGGGCGGATCCGCGATGAGCGCTTCGGCCAAGCCCACGCGCTGCCGGTAGCCCTTCGAGAGCTGACCCACGATCCGTGTGCGTGCGTCTGCGACGCCTGCAAGATCGAGGGCGCGGTCGACCGCGTCGGCGAGCTTTGGGACGTTCTTGAGCTCGCCACGATGGCGCAGGTACTCGTGCACGCGCATCTCGCGATAGAGCGGCACGCCCTCGGGCATGTACCCGAGGCGCTCACGGGCTCGAATCGAGTTCGTCACCGCGTCGATGCCGTCGATCCGAATGTCGCCCGAGGTCGGTGCAAGATAGCCGGTCAGCATCCGGAGCGTCGTCGTCTTGCCGGCGCCGTTCGGACCCAGAAAGCCAACGACCTCCCCCGGTTCGACCCGGAACGATACTTCGTTTACGGCGACTCGGCTTCCGTACCGCCTGCTGAGAGCCTGGACTTCAATCACTGATTGCTCGTTGGGCGCACGGGGTACTCGATGCGATCCCCCGTTGCAACTGCAGACCTGTCCAGGTCCTGCGGCTTTCTCGCATCTGCCGCCCCCGCTTTCGTACGATCGCTTTCGAGATGCCCCGGATCCCATGGAAGGTTCGACTGAGCTGCTGCGCCCTCACGCTGGTCGCAGGCGGCTCGTTTGCGGGCGCTTCCGAGGTCAGCACCGCGCGGGTCGCGATCGCTCCACTGGCGATCCGTCCCGTCCCCGCTCCCATCGTCGAGCCTGTGCATGCCGAGCCGGGACCGGCTGAGGTCACGCCGATTCCCAACCCGGACGTGACAGGGCTACGCTTTCCGAGCGGCTTGACGATTCCCGGGGGCACCAAGCACCGTGCGATTCTTTTCACATTCGACGACGGTCCTTCACGCCGGACCACGCCGCGCCTCTTGGACATTCTGGACGACCTAGGCATCAAAGCGGTCTTCTTCGTGAAGAGCGAGAGCTTTGGCGACGGTAATCCGTGGGAACGCGAGCACGCGGACATCGTTCGCGAGATCGTTCGCAGGGGCCACACGATCGGAAATCATACCGAGACCCACCGTCAGCTTCCCCTGCTTCGCAACGCGGAGATCGAAGCCGAGCTCGCGCTCAGCGAGCGGAAGATAGAGAGGGCTATCGGAAGCAGGCCGCGATTGATCCGGCCCCCAGGGGGCGCGCTATCGAAGCGTGTGGAGCAGCTTCTTGGCGAAAACGGCTACACGAGCGTGATGTGGGCGCTCTACGGCGGGGACCTCGAGGTCGGCACCCCCGAGGACGTGGTTCGGACCTTTTTTCGGGTCCTCCAGCGCCGAGAGGAAGATACGGGAGACCGGGGCGGCATCCTTCTGATGCACGACACCCAACAGCACAGCATCGATGCGGTGCCCCGTTTGGTGAGCGCCCTGCAGAAGCGAAACTGCAAGCTCCTCACGGACGGCGAAGAACTCTACGACATTGTCGACGACCTTGGCTATTTCATCCCGGGCCACGAACCGGACGAGACGCTCGGGGAGCGCCAAGAAGAGCTCCGGGAACGCACCCAACGCGCTTGCAACACGGTCGCCTTTCGCTGATCAGTCTCGCGTCGCGAGGATGCGCCAAACCGGCAAGCCGTCTTCGATGGCTCGCTTCTCCCGATTGGAGCGTGCGTCGAACGGGTTCACCTCGACGTAGCCACTATCGGACGCGAGTGTGAAGCCGGCGGTCTCCTGGAGCTGTGCGACGTACTGCTCGGCGCGATGCTCTACGTCGGTCTGGATGAAGAGCTCGCCGCCAGGCTTCAGTAGCCTGGCCAACTCCGTCAGGAGGGCCTCCCCGATGACCCGACGCTTGTCATGCCGCTTCTTCCACCAGGGGTCGGGAAAGTGCAGCGCCACCCGCTGAAGCGATCCGGCAGGTTCAGCCCTTTTCAAGATTTCACGCGCATCCCCGCACAGGATCGCCACATTTCGGAGATCGTGCTTTTGGAGCCGCTCATTGACTTTGTAGGCGAGCTTGGTCTTGACCTCGATGCCGATGATGCGGCTCTCGGGCGCAGCGGCCGCGCGCTCGAAAAGCGACAAACCACGGCCAAAACCGATGTCTAGCTCGATCGGACCTGATCCCTCGATCAGCTCTCCGAGTGAAAAGCGGCCTTCTGGCGCCCTCGGCGCCTCGTCGCGATAGCGCCAGCGTAGGTCCGAATCTGACACGAGCGCTCCCTACCGGGGGCCGCCTACAGGGTCAAACCGGGCGTTCCGCTTCTTGACCGGGAAGGTGCCGATCGCGTATGTCAGCGAGCATACATCTAGTGGAACGGGGCTTGAGTCGATGAGGATTCTGATCGTCGAAGATAGCGTGACCATGCGCAAGGTCATGGAGATGACTTTCGCGGGGGAAGACGCAGAGCTGCTTGCCGTCGAAAGCGGTGAGCTCGCACTTCAGCACGGACGTGACTTCGGTCCGGACGTCGCATTCATCGATGCGTCGCTGCCGGGAATCGACGGGTACGAGGTGACCCGCGCGATGAAATCCGACCCGCAGCTTGCCGGCACGTCCGTCATCCTGATGGCCAGCCAGCATCGCCCGCTCGACGAGGCGCGTGCCTCGGAAGTTGGCGCCGACGGCCACATTCTGAAACCTTTCGACACGCAGGAAGCCATCGACAAGGCGACCGAGCTCGCGAGCCAGGCCGAAGCCCTCTACGAGGCGCC
>JAFDFW010000243.1 GCA_019309605.1 Deltaproteobacteria bacterium
ACAAGCGAGAACCGTGCCCATCAGGATGGCCGCGTTTCGTCGCGCATCGCGACGCATGGGTTCGCCACGCCGTGGCGGTTCGCCAGGAGTCGCCGGCGACCGCCGGCACACGGCAATACACAGGAATCACCGAAGGATCATTTTGTTTTAGGCAACGTCGGTCGGATCTTTCATTTTTGTTAGGCAACGTCGGTCGGATCTTTTTTGCTGCCCCAACGGCGCAGTGCCCGGGTCAGTCCGCGTGTGTTGGCGAACCCCGCTCGTCTTGCGATTTCAGCGGGAGCTCGCCCGTGCTCCACGCCGTCGAGCACGATGGAGCGGCGCGTGGCGTCGACGAGCGCGCGAAATGTCGTTCCTTCGTCGCGCAGCCGGCGTTGGAGCGTTCGCGCGCTTAGATGCAGCGCGGCGGCTACGTTGGCGACATCCGCGTGGCCCCCTTGCAGGAGCTTTCCGATCTCACGACTCACCGCGCTCAGGAACCCCGCCAATTTGATGTTCTGATGAAGCTCAGCGGCCAAGGTCTCGAGCTCACGTTGCGCGGCGGGATCGCCCGCGGACAACTCGAGGTTCCACACATCGTCCGAGATCCAGAGCTCGGTTTCAGGCTCGCCAAAAAAAACCGCGCAGCCGAAGATGCGCTCATACTCTTCGATCATCCCGCGATACGGATGTGCGAACGCGATCTTTTCGAGCCGGAACTGGTTCGCGGTCGCCATGCCGAAGTAGTTCATCATCGTTGCGGCAATGAACTCGATTTCATGATGGGTAACCGGCAAGTCGCCCTCGACCCTGTTGAGACGGATCCGCTTTCCCGTCGTTTCCTCCTCGAGTGTCGCGACTTGTCCGTGCGCCACCAGGCCCTGAAACCGAAGCCCCGCCTGGACGCCCTCGCCGAACGTTGCGCACTTCAAGAACAGGAGCTCGAACACATGCTTCGGCTTTCGTCGAATCTGCGCCCCGGCATGGAGCCCGAGAAACCGATCTTTCGACGCCTTCGCTGCCGCGCGCCAAAGCTCGCCTGCGGTGTCGCGTGGGAAGCGGGCCTGTGGATCCGTGAGCAGCTCCCGGTCGACACCCGCTTGGAGGCAGAGCGCTTCGGTGTCGAGGCCAACCGTTTCGAACGCCTCGAGCACCAGCCGCGTCCAAGCGCCGGAGATCAGCACCCGAGATCCTAGCAATGAGCTGGTCATGAAGACGTTACCGACTACCCTTCAAGGCCGAATCGAGCCGCCCGAACCCACGGGGCCTGGCCCGTTCGTTTTCTTCTTCTAGTTCTCGCATCAACATCGACTTTGGCGCAACCGTGGCTCGGGCTCACGTTAGCATCGGTTCCCGCCCGGAGACCCCATGCACGATTTGAAATCCCGTTGGGGGCGCGACCGCCGAACCGCGGCGATCGCGTCTCGCCTTGTGACCTGTCTCACATATTGGACGTTGCTCGTCGCGGTGTCGCTGGCCGCCGGATGTGCCCAAGATACCGGGTCCGCAGGCAACACCGAGCTGAATGTGGTTGTGCCCAATGGCGCACCATCACTGGGTGGCGGATCTTCGGCCCCAGCGATTGTGACGGTCGAATACACCATTACTTGTGCCGGAAACAGCGATACGTTCCTCGATAACGCTGCGAGCTTCCTCGACGAGGTGAGGATCGACGGTAACCTCGAGGTTGTCGATGGCCGCACGTCCCCCCAGGGTCTGATTCCCCCAGAGTTCGGCACACCCCGCCCCGGCGACGGCGCCGAGATCTGGCAGGGCTTCATGGATCTGCCTCCAGGTCCCTGTTCCGTCGAGCTTCGCGCACGTGACGACGATGGTGAGGTCATTTGTACCGCCATCGAGCCGTTTATCATCACGGCCGACACGACGACCAAGGTCAACCTGGTCCTCATCTGTGATGTCAGCTTCCAGGCTCCGGTCGGTACGCTCGATGTCGACGCTACGTTCTCGTTCAACGTCGGCAACTTCTGTCCCGACCTGTTCGTTTTGAACTGCTACGACAGCGATCCGACCGAACAGCAGGTCCTTCCTCCGCCCAACCCGCCACTGGCTGCCACCGGCTGCGAGGTTCGCTTCCGTGACGGCGACAGCACCTGTGGCCAGAGTTGCGACCCGCAGGTCTGCACCCCGACGGCCACAGGGCTTTCCTGTGTGCCAGGTCCGGATCCAGGCGTTTCGACCACCATCACCTGTAACGCAGCCGCTCTGCTCGACTGTGAAGGCGATGGCATTCCGGACGGTTCCTGCACCATCAACGCGGATACGTTGGGCACCCTCCCAGAGTTTCTCGATGGGCTCGTCCCTTGCGTCACCGCAGTGGACTGCGGGGTGCCCGACGCCACTTGTGATGGCGGCTTCTGCGACTTCTCGGCTTCGAACCCCAATCTGAATGCGAACTTCTTCCTCGCGTGTGTCCCACCGGCACTGGGTGGCATTCCAGGCGCGACTATTGCGTGCACGGCAGAAACCACCGACGGCGATCTCGACTGCAACAAGATCAAGATCGTCAATGTCAATTGTCCAGGTCTCCCCCCGTGTGATCCGAGCTTGATCGACTGCGACGACGGCAACGATTGCACGGAGGATAGCTGCGACCCCTCATCGGGCGTCGGGGTGTGCATCAATGACCCGTCGCCGGCCGGTACCGCTTGCATCGTCGATCCCGCGATCTGCGCAGCCCCATTCCCTAGCTCGTGCGACGGCGCAGGCACTTGCAGTACTACGAGTTGCATCTCCGACGCCGGCTGTGACGACGGCAATGCGTGCACCGTCGACCTCTGTGAGCCCATCTGTGGCCTTTGCGAGCTGCCCTCACCGGAGCCTGACGGGACCTCGTGTGACGCTGGACTCGGGTCTGGCTCCGGCGAGTGTGTTGCCGGCGCGTGCGCAGGGATCTGCGGCGGGACTACGTGCCCGGACAACGGGATCCCGTGCGTTACCGACGTTTGCGACCCGGTGGACGGCTCATGTGTCCCTGTGGTCGACGCTGATGGCTCCCCCTGCGATCCACCAGGTGGCACGCCGGGCACGGGCTTCTGTGACGACGCGGTTTGCGGAGCTCTTCAATACGCCCCGTTCTGCCTGATGCCGTTGGCGTTTGAGGAGCCGCTTTGCAATCCGACCTACGACGATACGTTGTGGCCTGGCTCGCACCGCGGCAGCTACGCGCAGGGCTCGGCCGCAGGACCCGGACCCGCGCCTGGCGCGGTGGTAACGCCGGAGCATGTCGAGCTCGCCGGAGCCCCGATCATCGCCTCGTTTAGCGAGCCCTATGCCGATGGTGGGCGGGCGGTCTGGGCGACGATCCTCGGAATCGCCGGCACGATCCTGAAGCTGGATCATGACACGTTCCAAATCATCGACGAGTTCATTCCTACGGGGGTGACCATTCCGCTGGGCGTGAGCGGTGCGTACAACGCGATCGACTCCGAAGGTAACTTCATCGTCGCCCGAACGGATTTCATATCCGTCTATGGCGACAGCATCCCAGGGGATCGCTTCTCTCCCATCGAGCTCAAGCGCAGAGTCTTCGTCTTCCCGAACCAGGCGCTTTGCAATAGCAGTGATTTCATCGCCGGAATGTCTCTCACCTACGACGGCCATATTGCGTTCGTGACCGAGCTCGGAAACGTCTTCGTCATTCCGGTCGATGCCGAGCAAGCCGATGTCATCGGCCCGATCCCGGTTATCTCGACCAATCCCAACTGCGCGACGGCGGACCCCGCGACGCTCGAGCTCGTATCGAACAATATCGCAACCGACGAGAACGGTGGAATCTACGTCGTGACGAGCGGGGCCATGTATCGGTTCGACTGGGACGGCACGTCGCTGAGCCAGGCGTGGCGCGTGCCCTACGACAGTGATCCCAACGTCAGCCCGATTCGCTTGGGACCAGGCTCGGGGCAAACGCCAAGCCTCATGGGCACCAAGGAGGACGCAGACCGCTTCGTCGTCATCGCCGATGGCCAGGCCCTGATGAACTTGCTCGTCCTTTGGCGGGACGACATCCCGCCAGGCTGGCAACCGATCGCACCAGGGAAAGATCCCCGAATCGCCTGCGAAGTGCCGATTCGCTTCGGAGACCCGTCGGCGACGCTCGCCATTTCCGAACAGTCGATCGCAGTACGGGGCTACGCATCCATCGTCGTCAGCGACGTCCTCACCAATCCCACGATCGTGGACCCCAATAGCTTCAACGCCGGTGTGGCACAAAATCTGGTATCCGCACTCGAGGGTGGCCAGCCGGCAAAGGCTCCGGTCGGGATGGAGCGCGTGGACTGGGATCCGCTAACCCAAACGTGCTCGACCATCTGGGCCAATCCCACCGTTAGCATTCCGAATGGCATCCCCAGCATCAGCGAGGAGTCGCGCCTGGTTTACGGTATCGGCCAGCGCGGCGGACAGTGGGGCGTGGAGGCGCTGGACTTCGATACCGGCAACTCGCTGCTCTGGGCCCCGGGGGGTACCGGCTTCTGCGACCCGGCGCTCATCGCCATTGCCCGCAGTCTGCCGGCGGTCGACGCTCTCCTCGATGAGGAGGTCGTTCCTGGCTCGGGTGTGACCCTCGACGAAACGTCCTGCGAGAACTCCGTGTATGCCGCAACCACGGTCGGCCCCGACGGCTCCATCTACACGGGGACATTCTTCGGCATGTCGAAGTACTCTCCGGACGTCGTGCCGGCTCCGTCCGAGAGCGTGCGTGCACACGCGGGTGTCGACCAAGCGCTGGATCTGCTGGCAAGGGCGCAAACCGCGTTCGGCGTCGGCGGACCCAGCGCGGCACGTGATTTCGTCGGCCGCGCATACAAGCAGGTCAGCGCAACGGTGTTTCCGGCCCAAGTAGTCGGCCCCCCTGCCGCCTACAACGAAGTCATCAACGCAGCCGCTTCGGTGAACGCTGCGTTCACCCAGATCGAAGCTTCCCAAGACCCGAGCGCGAACATCAGTCAGGCGATCGTGTCGCTGACCAACGCAGCCGCCCTGTTGAACTAAAGACTCGGAAAAGACGCCACCGCGGTTGCGCCAAACGATGCCCGCTGCGATTCGCCAGTGCCAGTGCCAGTGCCAGTGCCAGTGCCAGTGCCAGTGCCAGTGCCAGTGCCAGTGCCAGTGCCAGTGCCAGTGCCAGTGACTGCGAACGTGACTCTGATTCACGGGTGTGGTCGCCGGGTCACGGTGTCTGGCGCGGCGGGTCGCCACCTCTGGTTGATCCGTCCCACCCTCGCTGGCTCGCTCCTTGCATTGATTTCGGGCATGCGAAGCGCGCTCATATTCGCATTGGCACTGACTTCAGGGTGCCTGGCCTATGTGCACTCGCCTTCCGGGCGAAGCTTTCCGCTCGAGAGCTCGAAGACGCTCTACAAACGCGAAACTGGAGCTCAGGTGGAAGCTGGCGGCGGCCTAGAGGCGGGGGTGGGCTTGCCGGGATTCAACGTCCGTGTCCGACATGGGATCGTTGATAAGCTCGATGGAAGCGCCGAGTTTACGTACCAACGGATTCGGACGGAGGCTTTTCACCTAGCAACCTCCGATCGGAACATTTTCACGGGCCGACTGGGAATCAAGTACGCGATGATCGACCACATTGCGCTGACCGCCGGGCTGGCGGCCGGAGGTTGGGGGGGCGGCTCGTTTCTCAGCCCCGATCTGTCGATGATCTTCGCTTATGAGAACCCGTACTGCGTGCCGTTCGTCGATGCTGGCGGGTATACAAGTCACCCGCTGCGCGCGACCGACGTCGTCATCACAGACCTCACTCCCGGCAGCCTCGGCGACGACAGCCTGACGGCGGCGCCGGTGTTCACCTATGGTTGGACGGTTGGCTTCGGGCTGCGCATTCCGCTTCTGCACTACGACAAGCACAAGCGTGTGACCCGCAACACGCGCCTCTATTGGTACGGTTCGGTCGGCTTCGAATACATCTTCGCGCCGCGCCGTACCCAACAGAATTAACCCTTTGAAAAAGAGGACTGTCCCCCTTTGGGTAGGGTCAAGCCGCGCGCGTAGCGCTGCCGACTTTGCTGGCTTCGTCTACGAAGAGGCGGCGTTCGGCGTTGACCAACTCGAGGAGTTGTCTTTGGTCGATCAGGCCGGCGTCGA
>JAFDFW010000244.1 GCA_019309605.1 Deltaproteobacteria bacterium
CTACATGATTGTCGCGGTCAACGACTTCAACATGGGTGCGATGGAGAACAAGGGCCTGAACATCTTCAACTCGAAGTTTGTGCTTGCCAAGCCATCGACCGCTACCGACGACGACTACGAAGGAATCGAGAGCGTCGTGGCCCACGAGTATTTCCACAACTGGACCGGCAATCGGGTGACCTGCCGTGATTGGTTCCAACTGACTCTCAAGGAAGGGCTCACCGTCTTTCGCGATCAAGAGTTCTCCGCCGACATGACGTCGCGCGCGGTGCAGCGCATCAAAGACGTGACGCGGCTACGGACTGCGCAATTTGCCGAAGACGCTGGCCCGCTAGCGCATCCGATTCGACCGGAGTCCTACATCGAGATGAACAACTTCTACACCGCGACGGTGTACGAAAAGGGCGCCGAAGTGGTGAGGCTCTACCAAACGCTTCTCGGCCGCGAAGCCTTTCGGAAGGGCCTGCGGCACTATCTCGAGAGGCACGATGGATCCGCGGTGACCTGCGACGACTTTCGTCAGGCGATTGCCGACGCCAACGGGGTGGATCTCACACAGCTCGAGCGCTGGTATCTGCAGGCCGGGACGCCAATCGTTCGTGCCCATGGGGTTTGGGACGAGCCCGCTGCGGTCTACGCGCTCACCCTCACTCAGTCGCAGCGCGTGTTCCCGGGGCAATCCGAGCCTTTGCCGCTGCCCATTCCCGTTCCGGTGGGTCTGTTGGGCGCCGACGGCAAGGACATCCCGGGTACGGTCCGCATGCTCGAGCTCACCGAGGCGGAGCAGACGTTCACGTTTGAGAACGTGTCCGAGCGCCCGGTTGCCTCGATCGGGCGAGGCTTCTCCGCGCCCATCAAGCTAGAGATTGAGCGTAGCCACGAGGAGCTGGCCTTCTTGATGGCGCACGACTCCGATCCCTTCAACCGCTGGGAAGCGGGTCAGGACCTAGCCAAGCGCGTCCTGCTCCGGCTCGTCGAGCGAGTCCTCGATGGCCACTCACTCGAGCTCGACGAGGGGCTCGTGCGGGCGTTTCAGAAAGTGCTTTTGGATCCGAACCTCGACGGGTCGATCAAAGCACTCACGCTGACGCTTCCATCGGAGGAGCTGCTGGCGCAAGAGCTGGACGTCGTCGACCCGGATGCGGTCCATCGCGCCCGGCAATTCGTCGTCCGTGGGATCGCCACCGCGCTTCGTGACGAATTGAACCGCACTTACGAGGAGCACGCACGCGGGACCGACGCCATCGACAAGGCGCAAATCGACCGTCGTCGCATCAAGAATCGCGCACTCCTCTACCTCGTTGCGCTGGAGGAGCAGGAAACCATCGACATGGCTGCGGAGCAGTTCAGCACCGCGACGGCCATGACCGACTACGAAGCTGCCTTCATGAGCCTGGTCGATCTCGAGTCACCTGAAACCCACCGCGCGATCGGTGATTTTTACCAGCGGTGGCGTGATGAGCCGCTCGTGTTGGACAAGTGGTTTCGCATGCAAGCGATGTCGAGCGCGCCCGCTGCATTCGAGGGTGTGGTCACACTGTCGCAGCACCCAGACTTCAACCTTGCGAACCCCAATCGCGTCCGTTCCCTGCTGTACGCGTTTGCTGCTGGCAACCCTGTCGGTTTCCATCGAGCGGATGGCGAGGCGTACCGATTCGTGGCCGACCAGATCCTCGAGCTCGATCGCCGAAGCCAGCGGATGCAGTTCGAGCTCGAACGTATCGCGTCGCGCTCTGGGATCTCGAAAGATGTTTCAGAGATTGTCGAGCGATCCCTCGGGAGATAGCTAGGCGACACTGACGCAGCGCTCGAGCTCCACGAGCGCTTCATCGAGATGGTCGATCAACCGCTGTGCGCTCGGCACCGAACGGCGACAAGCGACAATGCCAAAGTCGAGGCTGTCGGCGACGCTCGTAGCAGTGATGTTCAACGCTTGGCCCTGCGTCACAATCGACAAGGGGTACATCCCCTCGAGCGGGGCGCCGTTCCAATAGAGTTTCTCCCGCGGGCCGGGGACGTTCGAGACTGTGACGTTGAAAGTTGGCCGTGTTCGTCCGGAGAGCTTCAGCAAGTGCGGGAGGACGACTGGCAGCGCGATGATGCTCGTGAAGATCGGAATGTCGGCGCTGTTCATGCTTCTGAATAAGCGCTTGCCCTCTCCCATCGATTTTTGGATGGGGTCGCCCAGCTCGGTGGCGAGCGTCGCAAACAAGACCGAGAAAGAGTTGCCTTCGACATCTGCGTCGGCCGGGCGGAACGAGACCGGGGTCATCGCCGTGAGCGGCTCGGCGGGCAGGGCGTCCTGGTCGATGAGGTACCGTCGCAGTGCGCCACCCGACATCGCCAGAACGATGTCGTTGACCGTGGCGTTGAGCGCCTTGGCCACCTTCTTGATGCGCGAAAGCGACCAGGACTGTGCGACGAATCGGCGCGAGCCGGTGACTCTTCCATTCAGGATGGTGAGTGGCGTTTGGAAGGGCGCCATCATGCCGTGCTCGTTGCGGTCTCGTATGGCCGACGCGAACTTGAACACGCCGGTCAACGCTCCGGCCGTTGCGTTCACGACGCTACGTGCATTGGGCGAGCCGTTGGCCTCATGCCGCGGGCGAGGCATGTTCCAGGGAGCGGGCATGTCTCGCTCGTTCGGGTCGCTGCTTAGGCAAGCGCGTAGCATTCGCATCGCGCCCACGCCGTCGATCATCGAGTGATGCGTTTTCACATAAAGCGCGAATCGATTATCTTCGACACCTTCGATGATATGCGCTTCCCAGAGCGGGCGGTCGCGATGCAAGCGTGTGCTGTGAAGTCGGGAGACGAGTGAGAACATCTCGCGGTATCGGCCCGGTTTCGGAAGCGCGGAGTGGCGGACGTGGTAGTGCGTGTCGAGGTCGTGGTCGGTGACCCAGTGCGGCAGGCCGAGTCGCTGAAGAGGCCATGCGAGCTTCTGGTTGAACGGAGACTGCACGGCGTCCGGGTCATCGTTTGCCGAGAATGTTTGGTGCAGCCAATCCTCGTGGGCTCCCTCGGGGTAGCTGAACAACATGAGACCGCCCGTGTGCATCGGCATCGTGCGGTTCTCGATGAGCAGGAAGCTCGTGTCGACGGTTCCAAGCGGCTTCATAGGACGCATAGGAGTATCTTACCTGACTGAGTTTTGGTAGCCTCCGCACCACCCAAATAGCGGGGGAAGGCAACAAATGAGCTCAATTCTCAAGTACTTGCTGATCGGAACGGTTGTGCTCGTCGGCGCCTGGTACGTTCTGCGGAGCGATGGCGAGCAGGTCAGCGGCGAGCAGGCTGCTCCCGCGGCTCCGGTGAGCTCCGCGGCGCCGGGGGAGTCGGCGCTTCAGACGATTCTTGCGGGCTGCGACGAGCGGTCGACCGAGGATGTTCCCGATGGCCGCAGGCGCACCCGCTGTACGACCGAAGACTATCCGTCCTTCCTATTGGAGGTCATCGAACAGGGTGACAAAATTTACAGCTCCAAGATGTTGGTGCCGCTCGCGGTGACGACGAACGAGGTCATCATGTGGAGGCGACGGGGGCTCGAAATGTTCGGTGCGATGGCGGGCGCGCAGCCCCAGGTCTTCTTGCCAGAGGAGTTCCTGGATGCCATCGGCGCCAGCAGGACCACTTTTGTATTTGAGGGGCGCCAATACACGACGCTACCCATCCCGAACGTAGGCCTGGCATTCGGGGTGACGCCAGAAGGCACTGAATCCGCACCGGAAAAGTGAGCGCATCTGACCGCAATTCGTTGTAAGGTTGGCGTCGATGACGAAGAAGATAGGTTGTGCGCTGGGCGTCGGAGCTCTGATCGTTGCCCTTTTGTTAGCGTCCCTCTTGAGCCCGCGGGTCGAGTTCATGGTCGGTGGGGCGTTGGTCAACCTCGGCTACCGGCTGCAGGACCAGCTCATCCGGTTCGACTTCGAGCACGACGAGACGATTACACCCGAGCAGATCTGGACCGAGCTCGAGCGCCACAATGAGCTCGCGGCCGGTGTGCGGGGCCTCTTTCCTCGCACCACGAGACATCCCGTCGCGGCGATCCTCGCGTGCATGGACGCACGCATCGACACCAGCGAGCTCATGGGAGACACCCGCCGCTACTACTACGTGGTGCGGACCGCGGGCTCCGTACTTTCACCGGCTGAGCAAGAGATGCTCGAGCTTGCGGTGCTGAACGGTGTGAAGATTATCTTGCTGACGACGCATACCGACTGCGCTGCCGAGGCCGCGGCTGCCGACCCCGAGATGAGGGAAAAGTTCCCCGCGCTCATCGCCCTCATGGACGAGCGCGAGCGTCGGGTCGAAGAGTTCATGGCACGCCCAACGATCCGCGATGCCATCGCCGCCGGAAAGCTCCAGGTCAAGCACGCCCGTATCGACACGAGGACCGATCGCCTCGTCGTCGAACCAGCGCACGAAGACGCACACTAAGCGTCGTGGACAGGGCCTCTATCGTCCCGCCATTTGTTGCAACGCGCGCAGGCCAATCGTGAGGTTGGGGCGTGACGCCCTCCTAGTGTCGACGGGTTGGCCGTCGATCCACGTGCCCAATACCTCGATATCGCTGAGCTCCTCAGGTGCGGTGTCGAACGGATTGCGCGAAAGCACGACCAAATCCGCCGCCTTCCCCTGCTCGAGTGAGCCGCGGTGCTCCTCGACTCCGAACTGCCGCGCGGCGTTCGTCGTCATCGCGCGGAGCGCCTGGTCGACGGTGAGTCGCTCGGAGGGCGCCATCGGCTCGTCTCCCTTTCGCGGGATTCGGAGCATGGATGTTTGCATCACGCGCAGCGGTCCGATGGGAGTCATCGGGTTGTCGCTGTGAATCGTTGCGCGGTGACCTTCGCGGAACGCCGTCCCCACAGGCATGTAGCGTTCGACTCGGCTACCCACGAGCTCCGGCAGACGGTCGCCGTAGTAGTAGATGTGCTCGGTGAAAAAGCTCAGCTCGAAGCCGAGTGACTTGGCACGCTGAATTTGTTCTGTGGTGATCAGCGCATTGTGCTCCAGCCGGTGGCGATGGTCCTCCCAGGGATGATCCCGTAGAACCGCCTCCGCCGCGTCGAGCACCAGTTGCACCGCTCGCTCACCTTGGGTGTGAACCGCCACGTGATAGCCCGCCCGATGAAAACGACGAAGCTCCTCGGTGAACGCCTCGAGCTCGTAGTTGAGCGGGCCCATGTGACCCGCCGGCAGGTGCAAGCGTTCCCGGGTCAGGTCGGTGTCTTCGTAGGGCTCTGCGAACGCCGCTCCTCCGGTGTACGGCGAGCCGTCCATCCAAAACTTCACCCCACGGAGCTCGAAGCGAGCGTCATGATCGGCGCGTGGTTTCGAGTCGATGTCGATCTGTCCTGGCAAGCCGTAGACGATGCTGCGAACCGGCACGTGCGGGTCATCAGCCAAGGTTCGCAGCAATCCAATTGGGTCCTCAGCGCGTCCAACGGGGCCCAGCACGCCGATAGTGGTGAAGCCTTCGCTCGCATAGTCCGCCAACTGCCAACGGAGGAGCAGCTCCGTGACCGCAGGCGGCAACGCCGGTAAGGCGCGCAGCAGGTAGTTGACCGCGTTGACCTCGACGAAGGCACCCGTGAGCTCGCCGTTCTGATCGCGGCCAAATGCAGCACCCGGAGGGTCCGCGGTGTCCCTGGTGATGCCGGACTCGCGCAGTGCCGCGCTGTTTGCAAATGCCTCGTGCATCATTTGCGTCAGGATCACGAATGGTTTGTCAGGCGAAAGCTCGTCGAGCTCCGCGAGCGTGGGCGGGTCGAGGTCGCGCACCATGAGTGGGTCCCAGCCGAACGCGATGATCCATGGTTGAGGGAGGAAGCCGTCCATCGCTTCGCGCAGGGTCTCCATCACCTCGGCACGTGAGTCGTGCTTGAATCCACTCACGTCGATCGCTGAGCCGAGAAGCGCCGTTGCGAGCGGATGCGTGTGCGGTTCGATGAAGCCCGGCATCAAGGTCGCGCCCGCCAGGTCGACAACCTTTGCATCTGAGGCAGCCGCGGCGCGCAGGTCATCCTCGCTGCCCAGTTGCTCGATCCGTCCGTCCTTGATCCACATCGCCTCGACGACAAGCGGCTCTGCCATCGTCACGATGTCACCACCCACAAACACCACCTCGCTCGGTGCCGTGTCCGGCTCGGCCCAATGAAGAAAAAAGGCCCCGGCGCCGAGCACGACGATTAGCGCGATACCGGTGCCGCGAAGAATTCTCATGGAACCGAGAGGCTACAACACAAACGGAATCAACACGCGGCGTTCTTGCGGGTAGTCCGGGAATTTCTCCCTGTACCAACGATGTGTCTGGAACGCGCGCGGGACGAGGTTGGCGATAGTGATCAGCAGGATGAATGTTGCGCCAAGCGACCAAGTCGCGATGGCGAAGCCCGTGAAGGCGGTGATCTCGGTCAAGTAAGAGGGGTTGGTCACGAACCGGAACAGCCCGCCCCTCGGGATGCGGTACACCTTG
>JAFDFW010000245.1 GCA_019309605.1 Deltaproteobacteria bacterium
ATCTGCGAGATGTCAGGGGCTACGGAGCGAGCCTGCCGATGGACTCGTTGGCGATCAAGCCGGGATGCGGCGCTAAAACGGAACCCGCATCAGCGAGATCGCGCGGCCGGCGGCGGTGCCCCACAAGAACTTGATGAACTTCTGGAAGCCATCGTCCTGGCTGTTGTCGCGCGGGAAGACACCGGCGGTCTGCTTGCCGCCGAAGCGATCGACCTGAACCGGCTGTGCGTGGCAATAACTACGCAGACCGATGGGGCCGTTCACCTGGCCGATGCCGCTGGCCTTGCGCCCGCCGAAGGGTGCCTCGATCGTGCCATAGGTCTGCGGGAAGTCGTTCACGTCCACACTGCCCGTGTCGATGCGCTTGTCGATCTCGACACCACGCTCCACGTCCTTGGTCCAGACGCTCCCCGTGAGACCGTAATTGGAATCATTGACGAGCCGAAGCGCTTCTTCTTCGTCCTTCACACGGATGATGTTCATGACCGGTCCGAAGGTCTCTTCGGCCAAGCTGCGCATCTCGGTCGTCACATCTGTGAGCACAGTTGCTTCGTAGTAAAGGCCCTTCAAGTTCGGGGCGGGCTGTCCGCCACAGAGCACCTTGGCGCCCTTGGCCCGAGCATCCTCGACATGCTCCTTGACCGTTTCGAACTGCGCCTCGGTGTAGAGTGCGCCCATATCGAACTCGCCTTCTGTGTTCAGGCGCAGCTTCGAGGCGATGGCCACCACCTTCTCGATGAAGGCGTCGGCCACGCTCTCCACCACGTAGATGCGTTCGATGCCGCCACAGTACTGGCCTGCGTTGAAGAAGTTCCCAGCCACGCCGCCGGCGGCCGCGCGATCGAGGTCGGCATCGTGGCACACGATCATGAGCTGATCTTGTTGACGCCTACTTCGAGCAGGGCCTGGCCGGTACGGCTATCGCCCTGGATCAGATTGAAGACGCCTTCCGGAAGCCCGGCGGCTTCAAAGAGCGTCTTCACGGTTTCGCCACCGGAGAAGGCCGTGGCGGAGGAGGGCTTGAGCATCACGGTGTTGCCAGCCATCAGCGCTTGGATGGTCGGATTGAGGGATAGGATGAAGGGGCCGTTCCAGGGGCTGATCACGCCCACCACGCCGACGGGCTTGTAGTAGACGGTGCACTTCTTTCCGACGCCGACGAGGCCGTGCAGGGTCTTGCGCTCGGGTCGGAGGATCTTCTCCGACTTCTTGGCGTAATAATGCAGGGCGTCGCAGGCGGCGAAGACGTCCATCATCAGGAATTCGTTGCGCGTCTTCGGCGTCTCTTTGAGCGCGACATCGATGAACTCGTCGATGTTATTCACCAGGTAGTCGAGGGCGCGCATCATATAGGCGCCGCGCTCTCTTACGCTCAGGGCCGCCCAAGCGGGCTGGGCCTTCTTAGCTTTCTCGAAGGCATCCTTTACGTCCTCATCGGACATGCACTCGATCTCGCCGATGGGCTCGTAGTCGGCGGGGCTGAGGAGTTGGATGCGGCGCCGCGCGCCTTCAGGAGTTTCGAGTTTCTTAACGATGGCCATGGTGTTCCCTTTGTCCCCTATTCAAGAATCTGCTGTTCATCTGAGGGCTTGCTGCGTGTTGTCTCGATAGCGGATGTTCGATAAGGTCTCAACCGAACCCCGCTTCGGGTGACCACGCAGAATTTGCGTGAGCGCGCATGTTTCAACGCAGGTGACGGTGAATGGAGAAGGAATATGGCGGATATCAGTGACAACCTCAGGAGCCTCGCCGAATACAGCCAGAAAATGGAGGCCGGTGACTATGACGCCGTGTACGAATACTGGTCGGACGATTTTCACAGTCACGTCACCGAGCGCGTGAACCCCGCGGCCGTGGGCACCGACGTGCGCGGCGAGGAGCGTAAGTTCTGGGAAGAGGGCAAGCGCGCCTTCGAAGATTTCAAGTTCAGCGTCGACCTGCTGGTCGAATCGGGCGACATCATCGTGTCGAACTGGACCATCACCGGCAAACACACGCTGGCCAGCTACTATGGCGTTCCACCCAGCGGTAAGCCGGTCAACATCAATGGCACCGGAATCCTGCGCATGAAGGACGGCAAGGTCCTCGAGCACTGGGGCGGCCCCCATTGCCCCCACGGCATCGGCCTACCAGGCGTCTGCCTTTAGGGGGTCACTCTCCGGGCGATCGTGGAGGCCTGTCCCCCGCGTGTTATGGTCGCGCATGCTTCTTCTCAATCCCAAGCGACACCGCCGGGCCTATGCGGACGCACGTTCGCGCGAGGTGATGCTCAAGACCATCGACTTCTTTGAGCGCAAGGGGAAGGCACGGATCAAGGACGATTATCACGCGCAGGTTTGGTACGCCGACTTCCTCGATTTCGTCAAAGAGGAGAAGATCTTTGCGACCATGTGCACCCCAGCCGGGCAGGGGCCGCCGGACTCGCGCTGGGACACCTGGCGCATCTGTGAGTTCGCGGAGATCCTCGGGTTCTACGGCTTGCAGTACTGGTACACCTGGCAAGTGTCGGTGCTCGGACTCGGCCCGCTCTGGATGAGTCGCAACGACGAACTCAAACAGCGCACGGCACAGGCTCTTCAAGACGGAGGGATTTTCGCCTTCGGCCTCTCGGAAAAAGAGCACGGAGCCGACATCTACTCTACGGACATGGTGCTCACTCCGCAGGGCGACGGCACGTATTCCGCTACTGGGAGCAAGTACTACATCGGCAATGGCAACAAGGCCGCGATCGTGTCGACCTTTGGGAAGCTCGCCGATTCCGGTGAGTACGTGTTCTTCGCCGTGGACTCGCAGCACGAGAAATACGAGTGCGTGAAGAACGTCTGCGCCAGTCAGAACTACGTCTCTCAGTATGCGCTGCACGACTACCCGATCCGCGAAGCAGACATCATCGCGAGAGGCGACGAGGCCTGGAACAGCGCTCTCAACACGGTCAACATCGGCAAATACAATCTCGGTTGGGCGTCGATCGGCATGTGCACGCACGCGCTCTACGAAGCGATTCAACATGCCTCCAATCGCCGTCTCTACGGCATGCATGTCACCGATTTTCCCCACGTGAAACAGATGTTCACGGACGCCTACGCGCGGCTCGTGGCAATGAAGCTTTTCGCTCTGCGCGCGGCGGACTACATGCGCGTCGCGTCACCCGACGACCGTCGATATCTCCTCTACAACCCAATGGTGAAGATGAAGGTAACCACCCAAGGGGAGGAGGTGATCAACCTTCTGTGGGACGTCATCGCTGCAAAGGGCTTCGAGAAAGACATGTTCTTCGAGCAGGCCGCCATCGACATTCGCGCCCTCCCCAAGCTCGAGGGAACCGTACACGTCAATATCGCCCTCATCGTGAAGTTCATGTCCAACTACTTCTTCGCGCCGGGTGGCTACCCCGAGGTGGCGCGTCAGGACCAGCCAACGAACGACGATTTCCTCTTCGATCAGGGGCCCACCAAGGGCCTCAGCAAGATTCAGTTTCACGACTACGAGAAGGCCTACGCAAGCTACGACGTGAGAAACGTGCAGCTGTTCCGCGAGCAGATTGGGGCCTACAAAGCGATGCTGATGGCGGCACCGCCCAATGATGCGCAGCGCAAGGACATCGACTTCTTACTCGCCGGCGGCGAGATTTTCGCGCTGGTGGTCTACGGGCAGCTGATCCTCGAGAACGCCAAGATCTACGACATCTCAGAGGACGTCGTCGATCAAATCTTCGACTTCATGGTGAGGGACTTCTCGGGCCATGCGCTCAATCTCTATTCGAAGCCCAGCAGCACCGAAACCCAAATGCAACACTGCCTCGAAATGATTCGCAAACCGATCGTTGATACCGATCGCTATGATCGGGTGTGGCAGCAAGTTCACGACCTCCGCGATGAATACGAAATGAACCCCTAGGCCCCCATGCCTCGCTATCCCACGACAGAGATGTGCAACGGCCCTCTGCTCGAAGCCTTCGAGCCCACGGCACGAGATAGCGACGTCTTCTGCGCCACGGCTGCCAAGTGCGGTCAAACCTGGCTCCTGACGCTGATGCACCACCTCCGCACGCGCGGGCAGGATCCGACCCTGACCGGAGGTGACCTGCTCGAGCTCACGCCCTGGCTGGAGCTGCCGCGGAAACGCCCCGGAGACGGTCAACCTTACCAAGTGGAAGACCGACTGTCTGAGCTCGAGGCGCTTCCGGACCCACGCGTCTTCAAGATGCACGTCCTGTGGGAGGAGATTCCCCGCCCGGCCGGTTCGATGTCCCGCGTGGTCACCATCAGCCGTGACCCCCGCGAGGTTCCCTACTCCATGTTTCGCCATGCCTTCGGGAGTCGGCGCGGGCCCGACATCGCGGACGACTTCGACGCCTACTTCGATCGCTGGATGGAGTTTGGGTACTACTTCAAGGTGGTGCGATCGTTCTGGCCCCACCGCGACGATCCTTCGCTGTTGTGGCTCCGCTACGAGGACCTCCAGCGCAACCTCGAGAAGGAGGCCACGCGCCTGGCACGATTTCTCGACTGGCCAGTGAGCCAGGCGGAAATGGCGGAGGTTTTGCCACTTGTCAGCTTCGATCACATGCGGGCCACCGAGGACTCCAAGCTCATGCGCGACGAACAGAGTTACTGGAAGGACGGGGCCAGGTTCTTTCGCGAGGGTGGCGTGGGAAAGAATCGCAGCCGGCTCTCGGCGGAACAAGAGCGCCGCCTCGTCGATCGCGTGCGCGCGGAATTCGAGCCCGACTGCTGTGACTTCGTGATGAGCCTGCCGTAACCGGATTGCCTACTGGCCTTTTAGAACTTTTTCCATCCGCTGAAACACGTCGTCGATGACCTTCGCTCGCGGCAAAATCGTGATGCGGAAATAGTTGCGGTAGTCGACATTGAAGCTGGACCCCGGCGCCACGAGCACGTGCTGCGTCTCCAGCAACTCCATCGCAAAGTCCTGGTCGTCGAAGCCGGGCAATTTGTCCGTGTTGACACCGACGAAGGCATACATCGAACCACCGGGCGCAATCAGGTTCAGGTAGTCGCTGGCTTCGACGCCTCTAATCACGGCTTGGCGAGACTCGTACAAACGCCCGCCCGG
>JAFDFW010000246.1 GCA_019309605.1 Deltaproteobacteria bacterium
TGGCAAAGCACAGAAGGGCCGCCCAGGCGCCCGGTCGAAGTTCGCGGACGATCCGGGCGGCGCAGGCTACGAAATCGCCAAGGAATCCGTCATGTGCCCGACATGCGCGCATGACCACCTAGCGAAGGAAGCCGCGCAAGAAGCCGACTCGCTCGGCATCTAGCGAAACCGGGCCAGTCCCGAGTGTGGTAAGTCGCCTCGATGGAGTGGCCGATCGCGATCGTCTTGGGTTCCGTCGGCATGGGCGCCGTCGTCGGCCTCATCGCCCCTGGGCGTGGCCGGCTCCTCGACGCGATCCGGACCTTTGCGATCGTGTCTTCGGTCGCCGTGGTGGTGGGTAGGCTGATCCCGGATGCAGTGAGCGCCGGAGGCCCAGTGGTCTTGATTGCTGTCGCCGTTGCGTTCCTCGCGCCATGGCTGATCGAACGCGCCGCACACGAAGACCCCGAGCACGATCACTCGTCCACGATGGGCCTCGAGCTCAGCTACTGGGGCTTGATGATTCACAAGCTCGGCGACGGTCTCGCGCTGGGCTCCTTCACCGGCGAAGCGCACGCTGGCCATCATCACGGTGACGTGCTCACGGCCATCGCCGTGCATTCGGTGCCGGTCACCGCGCTGATCCCGCTCGCGTTCACGTCCGCACACGGCGTCCGCAGCGGTATCCGGCGCGCGATCGGACTGGCGGCGGTCGGCTGCTTGGGCGTCGTCCTCGCACAGCAAACGTCGCTCGGAACCTGGACCCGCGGCGAGGCCTGGATCGAGGCGGCGGTGAGCGGCCTCTTGCTCCACGTGGTGACGCACGACTGGGCCCACGAGCACGACAGCCCTGCTCTTCCCGGCTGGCCGCAAGTCATCGCGATCGCCGCGGGTGTGGGCGTGTTGCTGCTCGGACGCTAGGCGCCGAGAATCTCACGGCACGCGGTCAGAGCTCCGCCGAGCGCTTCGCGGGCCGTGCGCTGCTGCTCCGCGAGCGGCACTGAGATCAATCTCTCGGCTGTGAGCACCGCACCGGTCCATCCGCTGCGGTGCCACTGCGCGTGACGTAGAAGTACGGCTGGTCGTAGGAACCGTCGCCCGGTGAAAAACCCACACCAATGCTTCGCGCCTCCTCGGAGCCAGCACCCTCATCGAGCGTCATCAAGCTCGCCACATCGAAGTGATGAGGCCAGCAGCGCACAGGCGACGCTCCCGGTTCGTCCGCGACGACCTCGCGAATCAAAGCGAACGCGTTCGCAAACCACGCAGCCAGCTCAATGCGCGCCTCGGTCCCTGCATCTGAAAACGGAGCGCCTTCGCCGACCGCGTAAGGCGGCATCTCGAAGTCGGGCAAGGTGAGCGCCGACGCGTCACCGGCAAACTCTTCGCCGAGCCAAGCCAAAGCTTGATTTAAGGTGCGACCAGCAAGTCGCATCGAAGAACGCTCACGCTCGCCGTCCAACACCAGAAGCTCCAACCCTTCGAACACCAGTGCCGCTCGTAGCGACTTCGGGCCTGCGTTGCGTCCAACCAGCACGCCAAGCGTTGAATCCCATCCAAGGTTGGTGTGCGAATCGTCCGCCGCTTTGGGAAGCAAGCTCGTCCCTGGCGCGCTCACTAACTGGGCCGCCCAATGCACTTGAAGGCGGGCTTCGGTAAGCGCTCCGGGAAACGCCGCACCAAGGGCCTTCCATGTCATACCGGCGTGACTCCTGCGTAATGAATCCCGGTGAGCTGCGCGATTTCGCGCTTCCAGGTCGTGAGGTCGTTGGGTTCAAACTGGTCGAGGTGCGCGTGCCCGCAACCGCGCGCCAGCACCTTCATTAGGTCGACCGTCGCGCGGAAGAAGTTGTCGAGTTGATGCGCTGATTTCTCGATCTCGAGTCGCGCACGCAGATGCTTCTGCTGCGTAGCGATTCCGACAGGGCAGTTGTTGGTCTGGCAAGCCCGCATCCCGAGGCAACCGATCGCCTGGAGCGCAGAGTTCGAGACGGCGATCGCGTCCGCGCCCAGGGCCAGCGCCTTTACGAAGTCGCTTTCGGTCCGAAGCCCGCCTGTAATGACCAGGGTCACATCCGTGCGCTCACGCGCATCGAGATGACGCCGCGCGCGGGCCAGGGCCACCATCGTCGGGACGGAGATGTTGTCCCTGAAGATGTTGGGTGCTGCGCCCGTTGCGCCGCCGCGGCCGTCGAGGATGATGTAGTCAGCGTCCGACTCGAGCGCAAAGTCGATGTCGTTTTCGATATGCTGCGCGCTCAGCTTGAAGCCGATGGGAATGCCGCCAGTGGCGTCCCGCACTTCGTCGGCGAGGCGCCGGAAGTCGGCAGGTCCATCCAACTCGGGGAAGGTCGAAGGGCTGATCGCCGCCTGCCCTGGTTCGAGCCCGCGCACAGCAGCAATCTCCGGACTCACTTTGTTGCCCGGCAGATGGCCGCCTGTGCCGGTTTTGGCGCCCTGCCCACCCTTGAAGTGAAACGCCTGGCACTTCTTCACCTTGTCCATGCTCCAGCCGAAACGTGCCGATGCAAGCTCGTAGAAATAGCGGGAGTTGCTCGCCTGCTCGTCGGGCAGCATGCCGCCTTCTCCAGAGCAGATTCCAGTGCCGGCCATCTCTGCGCCCTTCGAAAGCGCGATCTTGGCCTCACGGCTCAAGGCTCCAAAGCTCATGTCGCTGACGAAGAGCGGAATATCGAGATGTAGTGGCTTCTTGGCCCTCGGGCCGATGACGACGTCGGACCCGACCGTCACACCACCGAGCAGCGGCTTCTTCGCGAGCTGAGCGGTCAAGAGCAACACGTCATTCCAACAAGGCAGCTCTTGGCGCGGCACGCCCATCGCAGACATTGGGCCGTCGTGGCCGACCTGCTTTAGGCCATTGCGCGCGAGCTCTTGGATGTGCTGATTGAACGGCTCCTCGGGGGCGCCGTGCACGTCTGCGTAGAGACCCAGATATTCCTGTCGATCGTAGGGCTGCGGTGACTTCTCTGCCCAAGCCCGAATCTCTTCTTTGTCGACCAACACCGCGTCCGCCTCGTGATCGACCCAGGCTCGGAACTTCGGCAGCACCTCGACGTTGTTGTAGGAGCTGACGCCCGTGTCGTATCGATAGTCCCAGCCGTGCAGGCCGCAGATGAGGTTCTCTCCCTCGACTCGGGCATCGGCCATCAAGGCGCCGCGGTGAAGACAGCGACCGTACAGCACCGACACCTCGTCGTCGTACCGGAGCACCACCAAGTCCACACCTGAAACCAATGCGTAGGTTGGCTCTCGGTCCGGGAGCTCACTCCACTTGGCGACCGAGACTTTCTCTTGTTTGCGAATCTGGGTGACGGTCATTCGTTTCCCTGCGTCAAATGAGGAGTGGGTCAGCGAGAATTTCAACAGTCGCCGGACCATCATGTGCCAGCGCTTCGGCAAGCGCGCCCTCGAGTTGGCTGGCCTCCGTTACACGAAGCCCGAGCGCCCCGCAAAGTTCCGCGTATTCGGCGAAGTTTGGGTTGTGGAGCGATGTTTGCCACACGTCGTAGTCGGCCGTGCGCTGCTCCTTGCTGATTTTGCCGAGCTCGCTGTTGTTCAGCAGGACGTGGGTGATGTCCATCCCGTACTTCACCGCGGTCGTGTACTCGGCCATGTATTGCCCGAAGCCGCCGTCGCCCGTGACCGCGATGACCTTTCTTCCGCTGAAGCGCGGATCGCTCTCCTGGGCCGCGGCCCACGCGCCCATGGCAGCAGGATAGCCAAACCCGATCGAGCCGAGGTAGCCGCTCATCAAAACCGATTGCCGCCGGCATTCGAAGTAGCGGCCGAACGAGTACGTGTTGTTGCCGACGTCAACGGCCATAATCGCGTCTTCGGGCGCGGTGGCCGTCAGCGCGGCGAAAATCGCTGCCGAGTGCACCCCGCCGCCCTCCACTTCGCTGAGGCGACGAGTCTTTTCTTCGCGCCAGATCTTCCATCGGTCGACCACATCGGGTCGCTGATCGACCGCCGCCGTAGAGCCGAGACGCTCCTTCAGGAGGCCCGCGGTCACGCCGATTTCGCCCCACACCGGAACCGTCACCGAATGAAGCCGACCCAACATCATCGGGTCGTAGTCGACTTGAACGATGGGCTTGTAGCTCGTGATACCCGTGTGATTGCTGAAACTCGCTCCGAACACGACGAGCAAGTCCGCTTCGTTCATGAACCAACTCGCCACCGGCGTCCCGCTGCGCCCGAGCACCCCACAGCCGAGCGGATGATTGTCGGCGATGAGACCCTTGCCCTTGAACGTCGTCATCACCGGCGCGTTGAGCTGCTCAGCCAATGCCATCACCGGACCCATCACGAACCGGGCGCCATGCCCGACAATGATCACCGGGCGCTTGGCCGCTGCGATTTGCTTCGCGGCCTGCTCGAGCGAGTCCTGCGGAGGTGAAATCTGACGCGCTGTGATCCGTCCCTCCGGCGTGCCGGCCTTCGTGTCCGCCGCTTCGACGACCTGCACGTCGTCCGGGAACACCATGTGGGAGACACCCTGCTCGAGAATTGCATGTTTGCAGGCAAGTCCGGCGAGCTCGGCGAAGTTGGAGTCCTTGGCGGCCACCGCCGTGTACTTGGCCACGCCGCCAAACGCCGCGGCGAGGTCCACCTCTTGAAAGGCACCACGCCCGATGAGATTCGTAGGGACCTGACCGGTCAGCGCAAGCGTCGGAGCGCGGTCGACGTGCGCATCCCATAGCCCCGTCAGAAGATTAGTCGCACCAGGCCCAGCGATCGCGAAAGAGGCCGCGGGCCTGCCAGTGAGCTTACCGTAAGCCGACGCGGCAAACGCGGCGGCACCTTCATGACGGATTCCAAAGTACCGCAAGGCTCCCTTGGCTTCCTGCCGTCGCATCGCGTCGGCGAACCCGAGATTGGAGTGCCCCACGATGCCCCAGACCCATTGCACGCCCCAGTTGATCAGCGTCTCGACCATGACGTCGCTCGCCGTGCGAACGTGCAGGTCTTCCGCTGGAAATGCGACGTACACGCCGTCTGCCCGCACCTCCAACGGGAAGGTCTCGACACCGTCATCGAAGCCGCCCGGCGGCTTGCCGGTGAGCGGATCGAAGTCCCAGCCGTGCCACGGACAACGGAGCAAGCCTCCTTCGATCGAGCCTTCCCCTAACGGGCCTCCCTGGTGCGGGCACTTGTTGTCGAGGGCAGCAAACTGCCCCTCAAAGTGCGTCAGGCAGAGGGTTCGATGTTTGCACGTGACCGCTTTGACGCGGCCCTCGGGGAGCTCCTCAGGGTCGAGGACCTTGAGCCATACGGCACT
>JAFDFW010000247.1 GCA_019309605.1 Deltaproteobacteria bacterium
CATTGTCTTTGAACATTCGGTCTTGAATCGCGTAGGCGAGCTCGTACGGGTAGGCGGGCAGGCCGAGCGGATTGTCCGGGGCGCCGGTGTCGACATCGTCGCGAACGAAGTAGAAGCCCGCCATGCCGGTGTAGACATTGAGCCGGGTCAAGCCTAGTGCGTGGTCGTGGTACCAAAGATTTCCTGCCGGTTGGTCGTTGAGGTAGACGTATTTCTTCTCGACCCACTGCGGGCCGCGGATCGCCCATCCCGGGCTGAAGAAGAACTCGGGGTTTCCATCGAATTGGTAGTCGGTGTGGCCGCCGTGTAGGTGCATGACGAGCGGCGTCCCATTGTCGTCGATGCTGAAGTCTTCATAACCGTGCAGGCTGTACGCCCAGTGCAAAGACGTATCGATGACCGATTCACCCTCGAGGTTCGTGATCAGATAGGGCAGGCCCGTGAGTCTGTTCTCCCACTTCACCTCGAGCGGCTCACCACTCCGAACCTCAAACGTGCGGCCGGGCCAGGTATAAAACTTGTCGCTACCGTATCCCCAGAGCGGCGTTGACAACCTGTTGCCCGCCGCGTCGACGAGACCGGTCTCTTGTACGGTCGGTCCGACGGCGACTTTGATCTTTCCCTTGCTCGTGTCGTAGATGAATCCCGGATCGAGAGCGTTGGGAACGGGCTCCATGAACTTGGGCTGTCCGGCTGGGTCGGAAAGGCCGTATATCAATCCTTCGGCACGAGCCTTGGCTACCCACCGAGAAAACGGCAGCGCGGCGGTGACACCCGCGGCGCCACTGAGCTTGAGAAACTCTCGTCGTTGAAGACCCATGACCAGCGCGCCTAGGCCTCGCCCACGTTTGCTCTTCTTCTCCGTCGACATGTCGGCTCTCCTTTGTTTGGCCGGCCAAATGGGGAGCCGATAGAAACACAGTTCGTGGCGTGCGTAAGCAGCTTTCTTACGAATGGTGCTCAAAAACGCACGTTGTAGATCCGCGGCGGAACGCAGCACATTTTCTTCGTCGCACGTGCAAGTGACGTTCGCTTTTTGCGCGTCTTATTCGTCCCAGGGTATCGTGATCTAGCTTACAAAATGCTGCCTGGCCCGCCCCCCAGGGAAGTAAGAAGACTAACGGGCGCGCGGACGTTCGAAGCAACCAAGGAGGGCGGGGACCGCAACGAAAAAGGCCCCGCAGATCGGGGCCGTTGGAGCGGGAAATGAGATTCGCTTGCGAGTGTACGAGTGCAGCGCGCTGCACGAGTACGGGAGCAGTACGGAGGCGAAGCCGAGTACACTCACGACTTCAACCTTGGCAATATTCGCCTAGCCTCGAACACCATTCGGGAAATTCAGCAACATCAACCACATAGTGTCCCGTGGCGTTGCGTGCCGTCCCCTGGTGTCCCGTGCAAAGTGGAAGCTTGGGTGGAAGATCTGGGTTGGGGTCAAGTACTGCGGAAACCTTGGGTCGGCTTTCTTGGAGACGGGAAGTCGAACTAAGAACTAGAACCACGCAAGTCGACGCCTGATGGAGCCAAAGGAGGTGACGCGGTGATGCGATCCCCTTGGGTGGACACGCTCCCCGTCGAGATCCCCGACGAAGCCTTCGCGACCATTCAGCCGAGCCTGCGAGACCCGCTGCCAGGCCTAACCCTCGGCTTGGCAGTTGGTGTATTCGTCGAACCACGCGTAGGTGTCGCGGAGGGTCTCGATGATGGGGCGAGCGACGTAACCCAGCTCTTTGCTGGCTTTGTAGTGGCACACGCTCGGCGAGAACTGCAGCGCGTGCATGGAGTCCGGCGTGATGAGGGGGACCTGGTTACTGGGCGTGAGCTTGAGCACGAGCGGGGCCAGACCACTGGTCAGCGACACCGGCACGGAGATCCGCGGGGCCTTCACGCCGGTGACCTGGGCAACGAGTTGGGCGAGCTCCTTGCTGCTGTGGCGGTGACCGGACAGGAGGTAGTTCTCGCCGGTGCGGCCCGATTGCTCGGCGGCGAGCATCCCGGCCGCGAGATCGCGCACGTCGACGAAGTCGAACCCGCCCCCGACGTTCACGGGGATCTTGCGATCGCGAAGCTGGAGAAGCAGCTCACCCATCCGCGAGGGGCCGTAGTCGTGTGGTCCGATGACCGCCGTCGGGTTCACGATCACGGCATCGAGGCCTTCGGCGATCGTGGCGTGGACCTCGTTCTCCCCCTCGTTCTTGGACCGGTCATAGGGAGGACTGTGGTCACCGGTGGCTCTCGGACCGGTCTCGGTGAGCTCGGGTCCAGACCGCTCGAGGTCGAAGGCGTGGACCGAGCTGCAGTGGACGAACCGCGACACACCGCACGCCAGCGCAGCCTGGGTGGCGTTCCGCGGGCCCTCGACATTGACGCGGCGGACGATCCCCGTCGGGTCACCGGTAATCGAAATGATAGCCGCCAGGTGGAAGATGGTGTCCGCACCGCCGAACGCTTTCTCGAGCGATTCAGGCTCGAGCACATCGATGGGTACGTGCTCGACGTCGAGGCCTGCCAGAGCCTCGGTTTGTCTCTTGTCGGCGGCACGGACTTCATCGCCGCGTTCGAGGAGGGCACGGACGAGGTTGGCGCCGACATGACCATACGCGCCAGTGACGACGGTGAGCATGGCCGAGATACTATGGTGCGAGCGCGCCCGCTGCCAGGCCTAACTCTTGGCCTGGCAGTCGGCGCAGACGCCGTAGAGCTCGAGCTTGTGTCGCACGAGCTTGAAGCCCAGTTTAGCGGCTATCAGCCTTGTTGGTCGACAGCGAGGTTCGCGCCGAGACCGATGATGGCATCGACGTCGGGGCGATCGTCGGGGACCATGAACTTGCGAACAAAGGGTGCGAGACCCTCCAGGTACCATTGCTGCAACTCGCGAAGATCCGACCGAGGTTGACCAGAAAGTCGGAATGTCACGCAACTGCGTGGACTGTTCGACCGATAAGCACGGCTTGCACTGAGCTCGACTGAATCGGGGCGAGGGCCACAACGAAAAACAGCCCCGCAAAACGGAGCCGTCATCGCCAGTTGGAGCGGGAAATGAGATTCGAACTCACGACTTCAACCTTGGCAATATTCCTCTAGCCCACGACACCATTCGGGAAATTCAACAACATCAACCACATAGAGTCCCGTGGCGTTGCGTGCCGTCCCGAGGTGTCCCGTGGAAAGTGGAAGGTTGGGTGGAAGATGTGGGCTGGCGTCAAGCACTACTGTGGATGGAGTTGCAGCCAGCATCGGCGCGGGTGCTAGTGTCGGTCATGAAGGCAGCGCGAACACACCGGTACGGCTCGGCCGAGGTCATAGATGTCGTTGACATGCCTGCCCCGAAGATCGGGCCCGACGAGATCCTGGTCCGGGTGCGAGCCTCTTCCGTCAATCCCGTTGATTGGAAAGTGCGGCGCGGGTCGCTGAGGTTGTTCTCCGGCTTGAATCCACCGAAGGTGCTGGGCGCTGATTTTGCAGGCGAGGTCGAAAGGACCGGCCGCAACGTGGAGGGCTACGCGGTCGGAGAGAAAGTCTTTGGCATGGTCCAACCGTTGAAAGGGGGCGCGTACGCCGAGAAGATCCTCGTTCGTCCCAAAGAGATCGCGCGCATGCCAGCCAATGCGTCGTTTGAGCAAGCCGCAGTCCTGCCCCTGGTCTCGCTGACGGTTCATCAACTCTTCTTCGATCGCGCCCCGCACACACCGGGTCAACACGTGCTGGTCAACGGCTGCACGGGTGGCCTTGGTCACATCGCGGTCCAGATGGCTAAGGCCCTCGGCTACTGCGTCACGGGCGTCTGCAGCACGCGAAACCTGGAAGTCGCCCAGCGACTGGGCGCGGATCACGTCATCGACTATCGCGTGCAGTCACCGCTTGCAGGGGAGCGGCGATACGACCTCGTCTTCGATGCCGTCGCCAATATCGGCTTCAGCAAAGCCAAACACGTCCTCACCCCTGATGGCGTCTACGTTTCGTCGATTCCAACGCCTGCAAACATGCTCATGGCCCCGATTCTGAATCGCTTCCGTCGGCAGCAGCATCGTTATCTGTGGGTGACACCCGACGGCAACGCGTTGCGGAGAATCGCCCAGATGGTCGAAGCGGGGCAGATCGAACCCATCATCGAGAAGGTGTACGAGCTCGACGACATCCGCAACGCTCATACACACAGCGAATCAGGGAGAGTCGTAGGCAAGCTCGCCCTCCGCGTAGCTCGACCCAACTAGGCCTCGGCTAATTCCTAGCTGATCCAACCCTTGCTCTCGGCCCACTTCGAATACCAGATCAGTGCGGCAGTGCCGATTGCCCAGAAACTCCAGTGAACACCACGAACGGTCTCATCGTTCATTACATCCCCGTCTCAACTACGAATCTTCTGCGTGTAACTCCACTAACCGTTCACCATATGCTCAT
>JAFDFW010000248.1 GCA_019309605.1 Deltaproteobacteria bacterium
GAGGACCGGCATCTCCTGCCGACACGGGCCGCACCACGAGGCCCAGAAGTCGACCAACACGACCTTCCCTTTGAGCTCGTTCAGAGCAACCTTGGCCCCCACTTGATCGGGCATATCGATGGCGGGCGGGGCATCGCCGGGAGTGAGCGCGCTAGCGGTCGACGCGCCGAGGATAGCAAGCGCCAGGCCGAAAAGCGGTGTCTTCATCCGGCTGCGACGCAGGCGGCACGCCAGCGATTCACTGGTCGAGTTCTTCTCGCACATAGGCGCCCAACTGCTCTGGCGGGAACACGAAGCGGCGGTCGTTCACGTAGATCGAGGGGGTCGAATCGACGGCCGAGGCATGCCCCTCGGCGATGTCGGCGTCGATCTTCTTCTCCGTCTCTTTGGACTGCATGTCGGCCTTGAACCGTTTCATGTCGAGTCCGATCTTCTTGGCGTAGTCGTCGAGGGGCTGCGATGGTGGCTTTGGAGGCCTCACGTGCCTTCGGGTGCGCGGACAGAGGGTACTGCTTGAATACCAGCTTCACTTTGCCGTTGGACTCCTCGACGATCTTGCGGAGCAGCGGCGATGCGGTCTTGCAGTGGGGGCATTGAAAGTCGCTGAACTCGTAGATCGTCACCGGCGCCATGGGGGAGCCCCGGACCGGCGAATCGTGCGAGGTGATCTTGTCGAACTTGGTGAAGTCAGCGTAGCGGACTCCGTAGATCTCGCGGACCTCGTCGCGCGAGTACCCGTCGTCCACAAGCCGAGCGACGTACCTCGCTGCCGGGACGCACCGCTTGCACTTCCTGCTCTCCACGATGCAGCGGGCCACGCTCACCGGTTCGCCGCACGGCGACAGGAGCTCGTTGACCATGTCGATCCAGATGCCTTCGGAGAACTCGTCGAGCCCGCTCGTGTCCACCTGCGGCAAGCTTCGAATTGGTTCCTTGGCAGCCCCGGGAGCGGGCTTAACCGTCGAAGAGCCTTGTTTGGGGCCACTATCGGCTTCCGTCGAACGCTCACAACCGAGCAACACGAAAGCCAATAAGACGCACAGTACCATCCAGCGCATGGGGAAACCGATCCTAGCAGAGATTCTGGGGCAACGCCGTGGGGCTACGAATCGCTGTAGCTGGTGAGTTGTGCCCGAACGATGTCCTCAGTGATCCCCGTTCGGATGTATTCCTTCAGACAATCGGCAATCGTTACCATCAGGTCATCCATTCCGTTGTCCTCGATCAGCCTGGACAGGAGGGCCCTAGACTCGCGGCTGTCTTCGTCGCGTAAGAACTTCCGGACTTCCTCAATCGTGATTCCGCCCTGGAAGTCGATGTATGCGTTTTCCATGAGGTAACGCGCAAGCTCGTTCACATGACCCTCCGTCTCACCGTAATTCGGTCATCT
This sequence comes from Deltaproteobacteria bacterium, assembly GCA_019309605.1. Lineage (GTDB taxonomy): Bacteria > Myxococcota_A > Polyangia > Polyangiales > Houyiibacteriaceae > SG8-38. Next base: position 1,391 of record JAFDFW010000248.1, read on the forward strand.
ATTAGACACCCCGAAGCCCAGACGGCAAGCGATAAAGCCCGTCATGGCCCCCGAGGCTCCTTTTCTAGCCTCCCGGGTCGTGTAATCGTGCCCAGCCATGGAGCCGAGGACGCATCTCCACGCCGATTCCCGCTTCTGCGGCACGGCCGTCGCGCTGGACGAGGGGTACGCGCGGGTGGCCCTCGAGGTCATCGACTCCATGACCGTGGACGCGCAGGGGCTGGTTCACGGCGGGTTCGTCTTTGGCCTCGCCGACTATGCCGCGATGCTGGCGGTCAACGAGCCCAACGTGGTCTTAGGGGCGGCGGAGACTCGCTTCCTCAAACCGGTTCGCCGCGGGGACCACTTGATCGCGAGCGCACAGACGATTGATACCGTTGGGAGAAAGCATCAGGTGCGCGTCGAGGCGACCGTGAACTCCGAGAAGGTGTTTGAAGGGACGTTTACCTGTTTCGTGCTCGAGCGACATGTGCTCGGAGAACTTGGGAGCAAGTGATGATGGATGACGGCGGCGCGATCATCGGACGGATTCTCGCATCTCGCGGCGTGAAGCAGTTGTTCACGCTCTGTGGTGGTCACATCTCACCTATTCTCGTTGGCGCTGAGGCGAACGCCATCAAGGTCATCGACGTGCGCGACGAGGTGAGCGCCATCTTTGCCGCGGACGCTGTCGCGCGTATGACCGGCGTCCCCGGCGTTGCTGCGGTGACCGCCGGCCCGGGCGTGACGAACACGGTCACAGCCGTGAAGAATGCACAGCTTGCTCAGTCCCCGCTCGTGATCTTCGGCGGGGCGGCGGCGACGCTACTCAAAGGTCGCGGCGCACTGCAAGACATCGACCAACTTTCGTTGATGGAGTCGATCACCAAATGGGCCGTGTCGATCAAGAGGGTCAAAAGCATTGGCCCGACGGTAGAACGGGCCTTGGATCTCGCGCAAGAAGGCGTTCCGGGCCCCGTCTTCATCGAAGTGCCGATCGACGTGCTCTACCCCGAAGAGATGGTCCGGGCGATGTTCATGAAGGAGAGCGGGGTCAAGGACGGCAAGAACCTCGGCTCCAAGGCGCTCGAGCTCTACATGCGCGGCCATTTATACCGGCAGTTTCACCAGCCCCACGTGAGCATCCCCCCCCCGATTCGCGAATCCCTGCCGCCCAAGCCGAGCAGTAAGAACCCCCACGTTGACAAAGTCACGTCACTGCTGCGCGAGGCCGAGCGGCCGGCGCTGGTCATCGGAAGCCAGGCGCTCGTCAACTGTCGCGACGCGGGCCCCATCGCGGACGCGGTGCAGGCCTTGGGGGTTCCTACCTGGCTCGGAGGCATGGCGCGCGGCTTGCTGGGCCGATACAGCGACATCCAGTTTCGTCACAAGCGAAGCGCCGCGCTCAAGGAGGCCGACTTGGTTCTCGTCGCGGGCTTCCCTTTCGATTTCCGTCTCGGCTACGGGCGAAGCATCTCGAGCCGGGCGACGCTGGTCGCGGCCAACCTCAGCTCGAGCGAGATGCGCAAGAACCGGCGCCCCGAGATTCCGGTTCAGATGCACTCGGGCGAATTCCTTCGAGAGCTCGCGCATGCAGTGGGCGGCGGGCTGGGTCCTTGGGGCGATTGGTTCGATACGCTTCGGGCCCGCGAACTGGAGCGAGACGAGGAGATCGGCAAGCAAGCGCAAGCGCCGACGGACCTCGTCAACCCACTCCAACTGTTTGAGCGGATCGAAGAGAAAATGGCGGACGACGCCGTGCTCGTCGTCGATGGCGGAGACTTCGTCGCGACTGCCTCGTACATTTTGCGACCGCGCCAACCCCTTTCGTGGCTCGACCCGGGCGTGTTCGGCACGCTAGGTGTCGGCGGCGGATTCGCCGTGGGGGCGTCGTTGGTGCGGCCCGGCAAGGAGGTCTGGCTGATCTACGGCGACGGCTCGTGCGCCTATAGTCTCGCCGAAATGGACACCTGCGTTCGGCACGGGCTTGCGCCCATCGCGGTGATCGGGACCGACGGCTCCTGGTCGCAAATCGCCCGTGAGCAGATCCCGATGCTCGGTACCGACGTCGGGACCGTGCTGAACAGGACCGCCTACCATCAGGTGGGGCAAGGCTATGGCGCGGTCGGGCTTCTCCTGGACGACCCGTCCAAAGTTGACGCCACGCTGGACGAGGCCAAGGCGCTTGCTGCCTCCGGAAAACCAGTCGTCATCAACGTGCACATCGCGAGCACTGACTTCCGCAAGGGTTCGATCTCGGTGTAGATGACATGGCCACCTGGCGGCAACAACGAAAGGCCCACCGCCGCCTCCGCGACGAGGTTGGGCTGTGGTTCCACCCGCAGTACAAAGTCGAAGCGCTCGCCGAAACCGCACGCGTTCCGAACGTCGAAGTCGCGCGTGGCGAATTGATCCTCGGAACCCTGGGCGCCGAGGGTGATCCTCGGAACCCTGGGCGCCGAGGGTCTGATACGCCCCAAGCTGGTACGCCCAGCTCCTTTGATCTCTTTGGTGGACCTCGCGAGGGCTCACTCGGCGACCTACCTCGACCAAACGGCACGGCCCGAGTACCTCGGCGGTATCTTCGGGCTCGAGACGCAATTCATCGACGTCGATCCCATCTTGATCGCACAGCGCCGGCAAGTCGGTGGAACCGTCGAAGCCGCCCGGTGGGCCGCTGGCAATGAGCACCGCATCGCATTCAATATCGGGGGCGGCTTTCACCACGCGGAGCCGGAGTCCGGAATGGGCTTCTGTGTCTACAACGACATTGCGGTGGCCATCGCAGCGCTACGCGCCGACGAGTTTGACGCGCCGATTGCCATCGTCGACCTCGACTACCACCAAGGCAACGGCAACATCGTGACCTTCGAGGCCGACAAAACGGTCTGCACCTACTCGATTCACGGCTCTGTTTGGAGCCACGTCGAGGCCGCGGCGGACAAACAGTTTCTGATGCCGTCCGAGACGGACGATGGTGCGTACCTGCGCGAGCTTCGCGAAACCTTGCCGGCCACGCTCGATGCGATCGAGCCCGGCCTGCTCTTCTACATCTCGGGCACCGACGTGCTACGGGGGGACCGCCTCGGTGACTTCAAGCTGACTCGCGAAGGCGTGCTCGAGCGCGATCGCTTCGTGATCGAGATGGCGCGCCAGCATGCGTGCCCCACCGTCGTGACGCTCGGCGGCGGATACAGCGACGACGCGTGGCGCTCGTCGACAGACTTCATCCGTTGGCTCTTGACCGACGAAGCGACGGTCGTCGAGGAGCCCAAGACCAGCGTCTACGAGCAATACGCTGAGATCGCGCAGGAACTCGATCCCTATGACCTTCAACGCTCGAGCGGGGAATGGGAGATCACCGAGGCCGACCTGATGGGAGACCTAGCCGGTCCGCCGAACAGAGCGACACGAATCCTCGACTACTACTCCCGGCACGGGCTGGAGTTCGCACTGGAGCGGTACGGCATCATGGGCGAGATCCGGGCACGCGGGTTCGTCGACCCTCGCCTGGCAATCGATCCGAGCGATCCACAGCGACAGCATCTCACACTGCACGCGACGAAAGGGGGCGAGGAGCACCTGCTGTTCGACCAGGTGCTCCGCCGCGTGGTGCGTCCGGCCCGGGAAGGCCTCGAGCCGCCAGGTGAGATTCAGCTGCTCTATGTCGAGTGGATGATGCTTCAAAATCCGACCGAAGACTTTTCGCTGCGCCAGCCCCAATGGCCGGGGCAGGAGCACCCGGGCCTGGGCATCGGGGAGAAAGTGGTACACATGCTGTTGCAAGGTGCGACACGGCTGAAGCTCGACGGTTTGGCGCACCACCCCTCGCGCTATCACATCGCCTTCATTGGGGGAGCTCTGTCCTTCTTCTTGGACCCGGAGATCCAAGGTCGCTTCGAAGCGATCCGAGAGGTGCTGGCGCCACACAATCTCGCGGAAGCCGCCTGGAAGATGGAACGCGAGGAGGTTTGCTGGTCCGATGGCGAGCCGATCAAATGGATCCCCGAAGACATCGTCGTTCCTGCCAGCGACCGCCTCTTCGCCTATATAGGCTCCGCTTACTACCAACAGCCACGCGCCGAAGCACTCGAGCGCGCGCGGCAACGAGGGATCGTCCTCGAGCCTACGCGTAAGACCTAGGGGCGGGCATGCTTAAAACAGCACGACGCCCCGCTGAGCGAGGCGCCGTGGTTAGAGGGTTCGTAAGCCGAGTTTTGTAGCCCGCGCTCGTCGCCGAGATGCGGGTCGTGATCATTCTTCTGGGACCGATGTCGCCATCGGCCTCGAGCGACGCTACCCGGAGACTCGGGCGGGACCGCCCTCAACGCCTCCCTATTTCGTCTTGCTTCAGATGGGGTTTGCCGTGCGACCGACGTTACCGCCGGCCCGGTGAGCTCTTACCTCACCCTTTCACCCTTGCCGCGCGGCCTTTCGACGGCGCGGCGGTTTGCTTTCTGTGGCACTTTCCTCGGGGTCGCCCCCACCAGGAGTTACCTGGCATCCTGCCCTATGAAGCTCGGACTTTCCTCCCGTGTGCAGATGCACACCAGCGATCACGTGAACCTGTCTAACCGACTGAGGGTAAGGCCGGCCGGCGGGGCTTGCAACTACACCGACGAACTCGCCGCCGACGCGGGCGATGACTCCGGCAGCGGGTATCGCACCACGTCGATCAGGATGTAGAGCAGCCCGAGGAGCACCGCGACGGTCTCCCAGATGTATTGCTCGTCGTACCAACCGATGAAGAACTGCAGAATTACCCCCGTTATCCCCATCAGAATTAGTGCGACCGTGTATCGAAGACGCTCGATCGCCAGCGGCGCCATCAACACGACGAAGCTGTAGTAATAACAAGTCAGCTCGAAGAACCCGATGATCAGGATCGAGCTCCCCGCCAACACGGCCCATGGGGCAAGCCGGCGGCCCGCAAGCGCGAGCAGGACGAACATCCCGAGGAGGATCAGGCCGTGGAGCCAACGCCTATCATGCTTGGTTTCCTTGCGCGCTTGCTTCCACTTCTCCCAAGGGTCAGCGAGGCTTGCGTCCTTGGTGAAACGGCCAACTTGGCTCGGCTTGTACGACAGTACCGTCGGGAGACCCATGTGGTTGGTGAGCGGCGTTTCGGCGTGCTTCAGCGTGTTGGAGAGGAATTGCGTGTGTGCGTCCACGCCGTTGATCGCGACGCTAGCCGAGCACAGCACCAGCAGACCCAGGACGCCACCTGCAATGAAGCGTTTGTCGCTGGCATCGAGCCACGGGCGATCGATCTTCTTTCGGCGGATGAAACGATCGATCACCGCGGCGATGGGCCCGCCCGCAAGTGCCGCGGGAAACAGCCGCAAGAGCGCGCTCCAGGAGAGCACGAAACCGGACAACAGCGGAAAGCCGCGCTTGAGGAGGCACACGGCCGCCACCGCCATGAAGAACCACGGCACGCGCGCGAAGCTCCCGCCCGTCCAGAAGTACGCCCATGGGTACCCCGTCCCCCACACCAGCACGGCGAGCGCGCAAGAGCGCAACCCGAACGCCCAGAGAATCATCAAGAATGCGCCTGCGTAGAGTGCGAGGTCGATCATCGTGTATCGGAAGACGCGTTGGCGGAACTGCTTCAACTCGTCGGGATCCACCTGGTTGGACGACACATTGGGGAGCTGATCGCGCCAGCCGATGTTCGTCAGGAAGGCCGCCACCATGTTGGAGATCGGGCTCGCGTTGTAGCCGTGGTCCATCAACATGTCTTTCCACCAGCCGAACCCCATGACGGTGCGGAACGACCGCGTGTCCTGGCTGAACGCTTCCCAACGGTCGGGCGAAAAGTGCGCCGCGCAATGCTCTTGGTACCGAAGCACGTCGTCCTTGCTCACGTAGTGCAAGCGGTTGTCGACGAGGTCGCGGATCTTGCGCTTCTCGAGGTTCTTTTCGCCACGATCCTCGTAGTCGACCGCCAGCACGCATTCGTAGAGCCGCTCGTACTCGTTTTCTTCGAAGTATTTCGAGCCGACGTAGTAGTGAAACGTGTCCCAGTAATGGACGATTCGCGAGTTATGAAAGACGCCGAAGTTCACCCAGGCGGCGGCGCAAGCCACGATCACCCAGACGAGCGCGCCCCGCTCCCACCATTGCCGGGCTTCTTGGCCCTGAGTGGCGAGCCAGATGCCGCGCGCTGCCCAAGCGAGGACCAGCGCGCCAAGCACATAGACGCCCCAACTCGCGAACCACGGTGCGAGCCTCGCTCCGTATAGCCGGTAGCTCGCGAGCCCGATCATCGCGACCGAAAGCGCGGATGCGCCCCACAACGCCTTCTTACTTTCCTCAACTCGAAAGAGCGCAATGAAGAAGAACAAGCCGAGCAAGGCGATCCCGAGGCGATATCGATGATCGCGCTTTTCGAGGATCTTCTTCCACCACCAACTGGCTGTGTTCTTGACCTTGACGGAAGGCGGCCAGGCGGACGGCGTCTCACAGAAGACCTGCACCTCGCCCAGGCTGTAGAACGTATCTCCGCCCTGCGCGCGCACGCGGACGTACCGTCCGGAGGCCTGCAGTCCGCGGGTGCCGCGGCGCCGCATCCCCTGACCGGCGGCCGGGTCACCCACCCAAAGGGTGGTGAAGGTCGTGCCGTCGTCAGAGAGCTCGACGATGTAATCGTCGTTGTTGTCGCCCTGCAAGTCGATTGCGGTCACGCGAGTGCTGGCACCGAGATCGTAGAGGACGTGACTCTCGGTGCCGGCGA
>JAFDFW010000249.1 GCA_019309605.1 Deltaproteobacteria bacterium
GAAATGGAACTCGCTCTTCATGCTGTCATACGTGGACGTCTTGAACGTGGCCGGCCAGGCCCCCGACACCTTCAGCAATTCGGTGACGGCCACCGTGACGCTCGACTACGAGCCCGTGAACCATCTCTTCATCGCCGTAGAGTACTTCTATGGTCGGAGGGTCAACTTCGACGCTCAGTTCGGTCAGGACCACAGGCTGAACCTGGTCTTCCGGTACATGATGAACCGATAAGATCGTCGATGTGAAAGCCCCCGCTCCGGCGATCCAGTAGTAGCTCGTTTCATCCATGGCTTGCGTCCCTACTTACAGCCAGGGCCGCCGTCGATGTGCACCGCTTCGTGCTGGTAGCTCATCTTATCCTTCTTGACGTGGGCGGCGATGTTGATGCCCAGGCGCCCGAGCGCGCCTCCGATGCCGGCCGAGTCCCCTTCAAGGTGCACCGGCTCCTTGCGGGCCTCCACGATCGCATCGACGCGCAGCTCGCTCTTTCGGATGCAGGTGCGTGCAGCCAGGTGGACCATAGGCTTCCCGACCAAGTTGACGAGCCCGTTCGCCCAGGCGATCCGCACCGGCTTCGGTAACGGTTTGGGCTTCAGCATGTGCCCTTGGACTTCATGGATCAGTATCACCGGGCCCGCGTCCTTGGGCCGGCGCCGGACGGTGATCTTGGCGCTGTCGACGTGGAAGACGACTGGCTTTTTCGTGAAGCCGATGGTCAGCGTCGCATCTTTGACTTCGATCGGCCCGATCTCCATCAACCACTCACCCTTCTTGGGTTTCTTTGTAGGGGGCACCATCAGACCCTGCCAGACGGTTGGAGGCTGCTGCTTCAACGCATTGACTAGCGACAGCTTGCCGGTGTCGTCGCGGTAGAGCGTGAGCTCGACGCCTTCTATTTTGGCGTTGGTCACGTGGAAGGTGCCGCGCTGCAAGGCACTGATCTGAGTGGTGCCCGATGCCTTCTTGAGGCGCACGACCTCGCGACCCTCCTTGTCATTCATGGTGAAGTTGTGGAGCGAATGTTGGCCCCGCCCCGAGACAGCGAGCGAATTCTGCTTCTGACGCGGTTTCTTCGTACCACCGTCCGGAACCGGGCCATCGGCAGCAGGCGCTCTCTTAGCCCTTGGGGACCACTTTGAGAGCGCAATTGCGCGGTACCCGATGTTATGTCCCGTGGCGTGGCGCGCCGACAGGGCCTTTGTTTTCGCTACGCTCTTCTGCGGTCTTGTTGAAAGTGTTTTTCAACCTCAATCCATTGATGTTTGAGGCGAAATATGGGACCTGCCCCGTATCTGTGACGGGTGGAGACGAAGGTGGGGAAATCATGATTAAGAACAAAAGCTTTGGGATTCGAATTGTGTTGGCCACAATGATGGCGCTCACGGTTGCCGTAACCGGTTGTGACGATGACGACGGCGGCGGTGGCAGTGTAGAGGCCGGGCCGAAAGGCCTCTGCGAGGAGGCGATCGCCCTTTGTAACTCGCAAGGCGCAGGCACACCAGCGCAGTGCGATGAATTCGGCAACGTCTGCTGCGAGCTAGACTGCGGCGGGGCAGGTGGCGCAGGTGGCAACGGCGGCGCAGGCGGCGATGGCGGTGCAGGTGGCGATGGCGGCGCAGGTGGCGATGGTGGCCTAGGTGCTGCGAAGGTGTGCGAGTTTTGCAACACCGACAATCAGACCGCGATAGACGACTGCGTGAGTACGTACAACCAGTGCCAGGGCAGTGTAGTACAGTGCGTCGTAGACGCCCTCACTGCGTGCCGTACCGGGGTGGTCCAGGTCTTCGTGACGAGCGAGGGTTTCGACGGGGACTTCGGTGACCAGGCCGGCGGTGACACGGCTTGTACTGATGCCGCGACTGCCGCGACGGGTCTTGGCGGAAACTGGACCGCGTGGCTCGGAAAGGGATCGTGTGGGGCGTGCCTCGATGCGCGGGACCGCATCCGGGATGGGGAGTACCAGCTCCTCGACGGGACCGTCGTCGCCAACGACAAGGCCGACCTCACGGACGGCACGCTGGACAACCCGATCAATATTGACGAGAACGAGGGTGACCCGGAGGCCGCGACTCAGGTGTGGACCGGGACGGACCCAGACGGCACGGGGGATACGGGACCGGGCACGTGTCAGGTCTGGTCGACGGCTGCCGATACCATTCGAGGGTCCAACGGAGATTCGAGCGAGACGAACGGTGCCTGGACCGACGCCGTCCAAGGTGGAGGCATAACCTGCGACACACTGGCCCGGCTCTACTGCTTTGCCGACGCTACCAGCAACTAGGAAGAACAACGCCCCTGTCGGCAATGGGATAGCTCTAACCGAGCTCGACTAACCGCCAGCGTAGAACAGCTTCAAACAAAACGCGGCGCCGTCGATTCGACGGCGCCGTTTTCCTTTCAAGCCGTTCGATCGACTGAGTGAATTCACCACGAGCGTTCGCGGTTGAGCGCACCACCAAAGCGCTGGACGACGGTCACCGTTCCCGCCCGCCAGTAACCCACAGCGAACGAATCGCTGAAACTCACGCTTGACGAACAACGGCGTGCCCCGTTCGTCGTGATGTCGGTCGAGCTCCCAGAGGATGGTCTGCAGGACCACGCGGTACAGCACTCCATGCTCCGGGGTGCGGCGCGCATAGGCTCTCTTAGCCCATCGGGCTCATTGTAAGCGCCGAATTGCGCGGCACTAGTTCGTTATGTCGGCTTCGTAGGAGACAAAAACGGGCCCTTGAGGTTCCTATCTCCCCGAGACAAAAACCCTTCACTTATTAATAAATGCTGGTATTATGTCTCTGCGATGGCAGAGCGGTTCAAAGAGGCGGTGAACGCTTTCCGCAACAATGGCGGGATCCTACGCATGTCCGAGGCCGTCCAGGCTGGCATCAGCCGTCGGACCCTCTACGCCATGCGCGATGAGGGGGTGCTGGAGCAGCTCAGCCGCGGAGTGTATCGGCTCGCATCCCTGCCGGGACTGGAGGCGCCGGATCTCGTGGCGGTGGCCACGCGCATTCCGAACGGTGTCGTGTGCCTGATTTCCGCGCTCGCATTTCATGACCTGACGACGCAGATCCCTCATGCCGTTGACGTTGCGATTGCTCGGGGTGCAGAAAAGCCGCGCATCGACTATCCGCCCGTCAACGTCTACTGGTTTTCGGGCGAGGCTTTCACGAGTGGAATCGATACGCCCAAGATCGACGGCGAGTTCGTTCGAGTGTATGGCCCAGAGAAGTCCATCGCCGACGCATTCAAGTATCGAAACAAGATCGGGATGGAGGTGGCTCTAGAAGCGCTTCGGAATTGGCGAGCACGGCGAGAATCGAACATCGAACGCCTGCTCGACTACGGCCGGATCTGCAGAGTCGAACGCATCATGCGCCCGTACCTGGAGGCGATGACATGAGCAGCAACCTCGCCGCGTCCGTGCGTGCGCGTTTGTCGAACCAAGCCAAGGAGAAAAAGCGGCCGTTTCAGGAGTTGCTGCAGTACTACGGCATCGAGCGGTTCCTCTATCGCTTCTCACAATCGCAACACAGCAGCCACTTCGGCAATTCCTTGTGCCGGTCGCAAGGGCGCTCGCGGAAGGACGGGACTTCGCCGACCACTCGAGCGCACGGGGCCCGTGGGCTCGTTCATCTCAGAGGCCCCTATCGTAATCCTCGTGGCTTCGTTCCTGCTCTCGTCGCTGCACAAGTCGAATGGCACGGGCGTCGCGGCTCGCGGCGCGGCCGGCAACGAAATGACGCCACGTCCCAGGGTGCGTGGACTTCTGAATCGCCTTCCGTTGATTTGCGAGCTTCCGCTTGAGAGCCCGGGAGTCGATGGCTTGGCGTAGCACCAGTTGTTGTGAAAGGCGTTTTCGGTCGCGGCCCGACACGGGTAGGGCGGCGAGGAGGCCTCGTTGGTGGCGATACTTCTCCTTGAGGCGTTGACGCTCGCGGGAGGCGCCGTCCCGGTAGCCGTTCCAAGCGTGTTGGCGTTGCGTACGGGCTTGGTCGAGTGACTGCACGTAGTCCCTCCACAAGCTCGGCGGCGTAGCGGGCGGCATGGGCGAATACCGGTGAGCTGTGCGCTGACTAACTTCCAACTGACGCACCGACGCGGGTCGGAAGTCCCCGAGTCGTTGGCAGAGCCGCGGCTTGCTGAGCTGGCGATCCACGGAAGAGGCCTTCACTCGGATGCCCCGCTCGACGTCCTCGAAGACGAGGCCGTTGCCATGCGGCCGAAGCACGACGCCAAGACGTGCGCACACCTGATGCAGCTCGTCCCAGCTCCGTAGCTCCCTGACCTGTAGTGCGGGACCGAGGTTCTTCCTGGCCCAGCGGGCAAAGCTATCGATCCCGTGGTGGGCTTCGCAGTCCGCGGCTCTCCACGGCACTTTCTCTCGATCGCGCACTCTCTGCCGAAGAGGCGTGAGGCCGAGCTCGAGTTCGAGCGCACGCCCCGCGGTGAAGAGCTTCTGGTGATCCCAGGCTGGCGAGTGAATCCGAAAGGTCTCCGGATGGATCTTGTGGATGGCCACGTGCACATGCTCGTGGTCCTTGTCGTTGTGACGGGCGGCGATGTACTGGTGACCTGCGAACCCCAAAGTCTCGACAAGGTTTTCCACAACATGCTTGAGCTCCTTCGGGTCGAGGCTTCGGTCTTCGGGATGAAGGGAGATCACCAGGTGATAGGTGCGGTCGCTACCCGCGCGGGTGTTCTGCGCGTGAATGGCCCGGACAAGTTGGCAGGCGAGCTCAAGGTCGTCGGGCCTGGTCACGCCGGGAAGGTTGGCGGCCAGGAACCACGTGGTTCGCGGATTGGCGCTCCGACCCCGAATGTAGCGCGCGAGCTGACGAAAGCCGGTGTTGGACCCCGAGGCGCGCTGGTGCCGGACAATCACTGCTGCCCTGCGAGACGGTTCACCGCCCGACGGACCTGAATGATGGAGTCGCGAAGCTCGAGATTCAACCCGTGGTAGCTGGCCCGATCAGAAACGCCCTCTCGAATGGCGAGCTTGAGCAGGCCACCGATGCGGTTGAGGTCGGCGTGAACCCGAGAGACTTCGGTGAGGGCTTGCGCGTCGACTGTACTTTCAAGGCGAGCGGTCCGGAGACAGCGTCGGAGGACCTCGGCGCGTGAGCAGCTCGTCTGTTGAGCGAAGGTGCCGAGCCGAGCGAAGTCGTCCTCATCGATGCGGAACGAGATCATGCGGGACTTCGGCTTCCGTGCTCCGCCGCGTTTCACTTCGTCCCTTCCTTTGCGTGCTCGCGTTCAGCACCTACCCCAACGGCCAAGACAATGCTGGCGAGCTCCAGCGCACGCCGCAGCGCGAACTCAGGCGGCCCGTCGAGCACCACGTGGGCGCCCGCAACCAGCTCCGAGCGCAGCACGAGATCCGCAAACCCGCGCAGCACCGCGATCGGAATTTCGCCGCCGTCGGCTACCCGATGAAGCAGTGCGGAGGCGGCCCGATGGACGTCGGACATTGGCCTAACGCGATTTTCATTCTGGACACCGTGTCCGAAAAGGGTCGTTTCGGGGCGTTTGGTGGCCTCTCGTGACCCTATGCAATCGTCGGAATCATTGAAAAACTCGGGGCTTGCGCTCTCACTAGCTGCGTTCTTAATCCATTGGCTCCTGGTTCG
>JAFDFW010000250.1 GCA_019309605.1 Deltaproteobacteria bacterium
GCTCGTGGCGCGTCTCCGATTCCGCTTTCGGCAACCGACCTTCCGAGGATCAAGGAGCTCGCGCGGCGCATGACCTTGACGGCTGGAACGTGGCTTTTGGCACTGCTCGCCTGCGTTCTCGCGTTCCTCTACTTGGTCAAGGCGTGGCGCAGGCTTGCCCCGACTTGGGCTGGAGCCCCGGCGCTGCCGAGGGTGGTCTATCGGGCTGAGCTCGATCGCATCGGGGAGGTTGCGCTTCGTAGAGAGCCTGGCGAGTCGCGCGAGTCCTTTGCAAACCGCATCGGCGACGTGCTGCCGTCGTTTGCCCCATTGACGACGAGCCACGTGGCGGCTGCGTACGGTCGGCACGAGTCCGATCCCCGCCAACTGCGCGACAAGGCGGCGAGCGTCCGTCGCGACATCCGCAACAGATTCCCCCTTTGGAAGCGATTTCTTGGGTTAATAATCCCTTGGTCTTGGTTACGTACAAAATAATGCCATCCTTCACGCACGGAGCACCTAGCTGACATGCAGCAAGCCATTCAGTCACCTATCGACGACACGTTGAACGGCGCCCGCGAGGTTGCGGAGAGGTTGGGCGCTCGCTTGAGCGCAGCGGTTCGGGGTCGCGACGACGTGGTCGAGTTGATCCTCGTTGCGCTGCTTGCCGACGGGCACGTTCTTCTCGAAGACTACCCGGGCTCGGGCAAGACGACTCTCGCTCGCGCCCTCGGCAATTCGCTCGAGGAGGGTGAAGACTCCAGTGGAGTTCCCGCGTTTCGTCGCATCCAGTTCACCCCTGACCTGCTTCCGAGCGACATCACCGGCACGAACATCTTTGACATCGAAACCAGCCGGTTTGCGTTTCGCTACGGTCCGGTGTTCTCCCACATCGTGCTGGCCGACGAGATCAACCGCACGTCACCCAAAGTGCAGGCGGCGATGCTCGAGGCGATGGCCGAAAAGCAGGTGACCGTCGATAACCACTCCTACCCACTCGATGACCTGTTCTTCGTCATCGCGACCCAGAACCCGCTCGATTTGGCGGGCACGTATCCGCTCCCGACTCCTCAGCTCGATCGATTCCTCTTCAAGATCGAGATGAAGCACATCGACCGAGCCTCCGAGCTGGAGGTGCTGGACCAGTATCCTCGCCCAAGCCTGGAAGTTGCTCGTGATTTCCCGAGTGTGAGCCGCGACGAGATTCTCGCGGCCAGGCGGCAGACTCGCGGCGCCGTTCATGTTGCCCCCGTCGTCAAGGAGGCCTTGGTCGATCTGGCGCGCCTGCTGCGAAGCGACTCGCGCGTCCTCCAAGGCGCGTCGACTCGCGCACTCGTATTGATGTTGCCCGCTCTGCAGGCGCGCGCGGTGATCCACGGCCGGGACTTCGTGGCGCCCGAAGACATCGAGGCCTTGGCTCCTCACGTGTTCAAGCACCGGCTCGAGTGCGCTCCAGGGGTGGAAGATGTCGACGCACTGATCTCCGAGGCCACCGCCGTCCAGATCGAAAAGCTCGCTAGGGCGAGTCTGCGTCGCGGGTGACGATGCTCCGGTCGCCCGCAGCCCGTTTCGGCGGCGTCATGATGGCCGTGGCGCTGTGCGCATCGCTCGCTGGGGCGCAAGACATGGTGGCGCCGCTTCTGCTGGAAGGCGAAGAAGGAGAGGGCGAAGAGCTGGCCCTGTGGGAGTTGGTTGAACGCCAGCGCTACGTGAAGGCCCGTGAGGACGCCGAAGAGTACCTGGCGGAACACCCGAACTCGTACGTCGCTCATCTCGTGTTGGGCATGGCGCAACACTATGGCGAGGCGAACTTCCCGAAGGCGCTCTTTCACGAAACGCACGCGCTCAGGCTTTTCGAGGCCCGCGAGGGTGTGCAACCTACGCCGAGTCAGCCCTGGCGCTGGCATGCGCGCATCCTGGTCGGGCTGACGCGCGCACATGGCGACCTGGAGCACTACGACGAGCAACTCGGGCTCATGTATCGGTACAACGAACTGTACACGCCTCAACTCAAAGCTGAGCTCGCCTGGCCCCTCATGAAGAAGCGCCAGTTCGACGAAGCGCGGCTTGCCGCCGAGGATGGATTAGCCACAGGGGACCCGTATCAGGTCGAACGCGCCAAGAACGCGTTGTGCGCGATCGAGTTCGAAGCCGGCGACGACGCGAAGAGCTACGAGGTGTGCGCGGACGCCGTCGAATATGGGAGCTCCCACTTTGGGAGCGCGACCGCAGTCGACCTCGGCAACTACGCGGAGGCCGCAAGGTCGGTGTTTCGATTCGATGAAGCAGAGCGCCTCTTGACGGAGGCCTCCAAGAGTGGGCTTTCCTGGTACGGGAACCCCTGGCTCGAGCTTGCCGATCTCTACATGCGGGCAGGACGCTTTGCCGAGGCGTTGTCTGCGCTTCGCGAGGTGCCCCGGCATCGCGCGTCCCGGCCGGCTCACGTCCGGGATTCGGACCGCAACGAAGCCCGCCGCTCGCTCGCCGCATTTCTGTTGTTGATGGGAAGGCCCGATGAGGCACTCCGAATCACCGACAAGGCCGCCGTGCTGCCGGACCGGCGCGCGCACAACAGCCGCGATCCACAGCAGGATCGGAGCATCGTCGCGCTGCTCGACCGGCAAGCTCGCTTGACCTTGGCGGAGATGACGGTGGAGCGCGCCACCGCCAAGCCGTTCTATTTGCGGTGGTGGGCCCGTGGCGAGGCGCTTTGGTTGCGGTTCGAGGCATGGATGAGCGCGCGGCAGGTGGTTCGCTTCCTCGACGATGAGGCGCGACTCGTCGGAACGTTTGCGATTGGGACGGCCCGCAGCGCGGTGATGCCTCCGTGGCTCATGGGCGAGCTGATAGGCGCTCTCGGTCCCGGCGTGGTCAGGGCCGCGATCGCCGACGTCGCTAAAGAGGATCCGAGGCGAGGCGCGACCGCCTACTATGGAGCGGTTCTCGCCGAGGTCTCGTTGGCACAGCGTGACTACGAGCAGGCGACGGAACACGCCCGACAGGCGCTCAAAGGGTTACAGCCGGGAGACGCGCTTCTTCGCCAACGTGTCGTCGCCGTACTCGCGAGCTCGCTTTCCGATCCGCGCGAAACCACCGCCCTCTATGAAGAGGTGCTTGCCGCCGACCCCGGGCTCTTCCGTCGGCTGGGATGGGCGCTCCCTGCGGAGGTGCAGTCGAGCAACACTGAAATCGACCGCGCCCTCGCAAAGGCGGTCATGCGTTCGCCACGTTTCGAAAGATCGAGCAACGGGCTGCGCATCCAAGTCGACGGGGCGCAGATCTGTTTGTTTGGTCGCACCGGAACCGCCTGGGGTTGCAGCGAATCCGAGCTCGCAGAAAACGAAACGGGTGACAGCTATGCTCAGCGCATCGTCGATTCGTTTCACGACGAGATATTCTCGCCGCGCGTCGACCTGAGCCGCATCGACATCAACTCCCTCGACGGCTCCAACCGAGTCACCCGGAATCCGCTCGATATGTTGCTCGCTCCCCCGTAAAGTCGCCGCTTCGCGCCGCCCACGGGGCTTCGCCGCTGGTCTTGGGCGCGGCGGTGTGTCTTACTGCCGTCCGTGAGCAACACCTGGGTTCGGCTAGCACTCCTGGCAGTGTTCCTCGTCGGCATCTACGTGATCGGCCGCGCGACTGGGTTCACCGAGGGGCTGACGGTTGACGGCATTCGCGAATCGATGCGAGCAGCGGGGGTCGGCGGCTTTGCTGTTTTCGTAGCGATCTTCTGCGTGGGTCAGCTGCTCTACATCCCCGGCTTCGTCTTCGTCATTGTGTCGGGGCTTGCCTACGGCCCGGTTTGGGGCTCGGTCGCGTCGATTGTTGCCGCCACGGTCTCTGTCGCCGTTTCGTTCGTCATCGTGCGCACCATCGGCGGCCAGCCACTCAAGGGCCTCAACGTCAAACGGCCGTTCCTTCAGAAGCCCCTCGAGCATTTAGAGGACCGACCGATCCGCTCCATGATCATCATCCGCCTCTTCCTGTGGGCGATCCCCCCGGTGAACTACACCCTCGCCATGTCCGGCGTAACCTTCCGCGACTACATGATCGCCGCAGTAATCGGCATGACCCCCCCCTTCATCACGCTTTCCGTGTTGGCAGGGCTGGGATTCAATCTCTTGTAGACGGTTGCGGACTCGGGCCCTGACACTGGCACTGACACGGATGCTGGGAGCCGAGTGGCTACTTGCGGCGGGTTAGGGGGATGTTGGTGTCGGGGATTGTTTCGTCGGCGGAGGTGGCTTTGGCTAAGGCCTCTTTTGCGGCGAAGGGTTTTGTGGCGGGTTCGCTTGGGCGAGTTTGGACGAGTTGCTCTCGGGCCCAGCGCACGCTTTGGGCGATTACGTGGGAGTCGGTGACTTCCTCGGTGGTGCGTAGGAGCGCGGCGAGGTCGCAAGCGCCTTGCTGATGATCTCGCGCAAGCGTTCCGGGAGGTCGTCGCGAAACTCCGCCAGGTCGGGGACATCCATGTCACGGATCGTGCCTACGACCTTGAGCGGGTCCTTACCTTTGAAAAGTTTTTCGCCCGCGAGGACCTCCCAGAGCACGACACCGACGCTGAACACGTCCGTTTGGGCGCTCGGCTCTGCTTCGTACGTCAGCTCGGGGGCTAAATACGAGATCTTCCCCTTCACAAAACCGGGCTTCGTAATCGAGCTTCGGTCCATCGCCCGCGCCAGGCCGAAGTCCGTCAGCTTCACCACGCCGCAGTTGCTCACCATCACGTTTTGTGGGGTCACGTCACGGTGGAAGATCGGTGCGGCCCTGCCGTCGGCGTCTTCTCGCGCGTGTGCGGCGTGAAGCGCTTCGAGGACCTCGATGCCGATGGCAGCCGTCAAAGTCCAGGGCGTGTGGTTGCCGTGTTCTCCATATCCTTGGCGCCACTCGCCAAGCGTCAGTCCCTCGACCCACTCGAGAACCAAGTAGTACTCCCCGGTGCGGTCACGATCGAAGTCGTGAATCTGCGCGATGTTCGGGTGGTCCAGCTCCGAGACGACACGCGCCTCCTCGACGAACATCTTGAGGAACTCAGGGTTCTGGCTGAGCGGTGCGAGGACGCGCTTGATCGCGACCGGCCGTGTGAAGCCGGCGGCCCCGTGCGTTTGCCCGCGATACACCTTGGCCATCCCGCCTTCACCGGCGAGCTCCAAGACCTCGTACTTGCCGCCCAGCAGCTCTGTCATAAAGCTGACGCCTCAGCCTTCTTTAGCAGAAAGCACGGCGTCGAGTTCACCCTTCTCGTACATCTCGCGAATGATATCGCAGCCGCCCACGAACTTCCCGCGGACGTAAAGCTGCGGGATCGTTGGCCAGTTGGCGAACTCTTTGATTCCCTGCCGGATATCCGGATCTTCGAGGACGTTCACATCTTGGAACTCCGAGCCGGAGCGGCGCAGCACCTCGACGACGGTCGCCGAAAACCCGCACTGCGGGAAGTGCTTGGTGCCCTTCATGAAGAGCACGACATCGTTGCTGTCGATGATGCCCTGAATGCGTTCTTGCAAGGTATCTTCCATCGTCTAACCCTCTTGCTTAGCCCAACTCTCGGGCGAGTACGTCTTGAGCGCAAGTGCATGAACCGGCCCGGCCATCAGCTCGCCCAGGGCCGCATAGACCATCTGGTGCTGTTCGATGGCGGACTTGCCCGCAAAAGCCTCCGACACGATCAGTGCTTCCCAGTGATCTTTGGTGCCCGTGAGGTCCTTCACCACGATGTGCGACACCTCGTTCACGCCCTCACGAATTCGTTCTTCCAAGTCTTCAGCTTCAACCATCGGGTCGCCTCCGCTCAACGTCCTTGGCTAAGGCCCGGCAGGGGGCTTGTCAATCGCTCAGGGGTCAGTCGACGCCGAATAGCCGCTTCACCGAGGGCCTCGACAGCACGAGGATGGTGAAGATGCCGAGGATCGTCCCGAACGGGAACATGAGACACTCGCCCCACCCTGTGAGGTAACAGAACGTCCACCAGCGTCGTTGCCGAATCTGCCAGCCCACGACGAAGAGGTGGACGGCGCTCACCACGGCAAGCACCACTGCCGACACGATCAACGTGGTCACGAGCGTGCTCATGTCCTGGAGCATCGTGTCGGACACGCCTCCAAAAGGGTCCGCTCCGGGCTGCCCCGCGATATCCCCCATCGCCATCGACAGGTCGCTACCGAATTCGTCCATGAGCTTGGCCCCGGCGACCCCGTAGATCAGCGTCGGAACTGCGCCGAGGAGCGCGACTCCGGCAAGGATGAAGTGCCCGATCGAAAGCGCGCTTAGGTGCTCGACATCCTCTGCGTTTGGTCGTTCTTCCAAGCGAAACCCCATTTAGATCGTGCTATGGACACGCCCGATGGGCAAGGTCGCATTCGTTTTCCCCGGCCAAGGCAGCCAAAAGGTCGGCATGGGCCGCGACGCATTCGATTCCTCGGGTGCAGCACGCGCAGTGTTCGAAGAAGTCGATGAGGCGCTCGGCGAGGCACTGTCGCAGCTCTGCTTCGAAGGTCCCGAAGATGAGCTCAAGCTCACCGCGAACACTCAACCCGCAGTTCTCACGGCGTCGATCGCAACGCTCCGCGCGCTCGATGCGGAGTTCGACGTCGTCGCCGGCCACAGTCTCGGTGAGTACTCCGCGCACGTCGCGGCAGGGACGCTCGAGCTCGCTGACGCGGTCCGGCTCGTCCGCAAGCGCGGTCAATACATGCAAGAGGCCGTGACCGTGCTCTCGTCGAACAGATCTGTGCGGAAGTCCAGGGAGTCGTCGAGCCGGTGAACTACAACTCTCCCCAACAGATCGTGATCGCCGGCGAGGCAGCCGCCGTGGCCGAGGTGGGCGTCAAACTCAAGGAAGCCGGCGCGCGCGCCAGCACGCTGCCGGTCAGTGCGCCGTTCCACTCGACGCTGATGCAACCGGCGGAGAAGCGCCTGCGTGCGGACGTCGAGCGAACCGCGTTTTCGGATCCGCGCGTGCCGGTGTATGTCAATGTGGACGCCAAGCCCATCACCGATGCGGCCGCCGCCAAGGAGGCGCTGATTCGCCAGGTGAGCCGGCCGGTTCTTTGGGAGGAAAGCGTTCGGCGGATGATCGACGACGGGGTCTCGCTCTTCGTGGAAGTTGGCCCCGGCCGAGTGCTCACCGGGCTTCTGGCCCGAATCGACAAGGGAGCGGGGCGGGTCAGCGTGCAGGGTCCGCCGGACTTCGCTGCGGCCAGGGAGGCCATTGCGGAAGCCCGGGCAAGCTGATTTCGCTGTAATTTCAAGCTTCTGACTGAAACCTCCCCCCTGCGTTTGACCTGATTTTCAAATCTTGTAAAAACGCGCCGCCCGCCAGCAGTTAACCGGGGTCGGGCTCAAACAGAGGTTCAGCGCATATGCAAAATCTGATTTACGCAGCCCCCGCAGCCGGCGTGCTTGCTCTTCTCTTCGCCTGGATGAAGGCGAGTTGGGTTTCCAAACAGGATCCGGGCGATGCCAACATGGTCGACATCGCCGCTCAGATTCAGGAAGGCGCCCTGGCGTTCCTCCGGGCTGAGTACCGCGTCCTGTCGATCTTCGTGCTCGTCGTCGGCGCGATTCTGGGCGCTGCCTACTATGGCGACCCGCAGCGCGGCTGGCAGATCGCAGGCGCCTTCGTCATCGGCGCGTCCTTGTCGGCTGCAGCGGGTTGGATCGGCATGAAGGTCGCGACCAATGCCAACGTGCTCTACCTCGTCTTCTCGAACGTGCTCGGCTGGGAGCTCACGCGCACCGTCAACGTCATCACCGGCTTCTCGATGGGCGCCTCCTCGATCGCGCTCTTCGCGCGTGTCGGCGGCGGCATCTACACCAAGGCTGCGGACGTCGGCGCCGACCTCGTGGGTAAGGTTGAATCCGGTCTTCCCGAGGATGACCCCCGGAACCCTGCCGTCATCGCAGACAACGTCGGTGACAACGTCGGCGATGTGGCTGGCATGGGCGCCGACCTCTTCGAGTCCTTCGTCGGCGCGATCATCGGCGCCATGGTCCTCGCGCTCGGCTTCGACGCGGTGTCGAGCGGCAGCAGTGTCGGCCCTGTCGTCATGCCCCTAGTCATCGCAGGCGCGGGCATCATTTGTTCGATGGTGGGCACGTTCTTCGTCCGCACCAAAGAGGGTGGCAATCCTCAACACGCCCTCGACATGGGCGCTTTTGGCGCCGCGGGCGTCATGGCTGTCGCCACCTTCGGCATCGCCCGCTACATGTGGCCGGAAGGCGGCGCGACGACCGCGCAGGGCCAACTGGTGACCTGGATGAACGTGGGCTGGGCGACCGTCGCCGGCCTGGGCGCCGGCGTCCTGGTCGGTCTCATCACCTCGTACTACACGTCGATGAACAAGGGTCCGGTCGATAGCATCGCGGAGCAGAGCAAGACCGGCACCGCGACCAACATCATCGCGGGCCTCGGGGTCGGCATGCAGTCGACCGCCATGCCGATCATCGTCATCGCCTTCGGCGTGGTCATCGCGGCCGAGTTCGCAGGACTCTACGGCGTGGCCATCGCCGCGCTCGGCATGCTCTCCACGACGGGCATTCAGCTCGCGGTCGACGCGTACGGCCCCATCGCCGACAACGCCGGTGGCATTGCCGAGATGAGTCATCAGGAGCCGCAGGTGCGTGAGCGCACGGACAAGCTGGACGCGGTCGGCAACACCACCGCGGCCATCGGCAAGGGCTTTGCCATCGGCTCGGCGGCCATGACGGCTCTCGCGCTCTTCGCTGCCTTTGCGCAGACCGCAGGCATCACCGGCATCGACATTTCGAAGCCGCTGGTCATGGCCGGGCTGTTCCTTGGCGGCATGCTCCCCTTCCTCTTCTCCTCGATGGCGATGAAGGCGGTCGGCATTGCGGCGATGGAAATGATCGAAGAGGTCCGTCGTCAGTTCCGCGAGATTCCGGGCCTGCTCGAGGGCAAGGCGAAGCCGGACACCGCCCGCTGCGTGAAGATCTCCACCGAGGCTTCGCTCAAGCGCATGGTGGCGCCAGGCGCGCTCGCCATTCTGACCCCGGTTGTCGTCGGCTTCACGATGGGCGCGGAGCCGCTCGGCGGCATGCTCGCCGGTGTCACCGTCTCGGGCGTGACGATGGCGCTTTTCATGGCCAACGCCGGTGGCGCCTGGGACAACGCCAAGAAGTCGTTCGAAAGCGGCGGCTACAAGATGACGGACGGCTCAGTCCACCCGAAGGGCAGTGAGGCCCACAACGCCGCGGTCGTCGGTGACACCGTCGGTGATCCCTTCAAGGACACCGCCGGCCCGTCGCTCAACATCCTCGTGAAGCTGATGAGTATCGTGGCGCTCGTTCTCGCCCCGCTCCTCGTCTAGTGTGCGGATCTTTTTCCTCGTGGTCGGCTTACGTCCTCGTCGCTCCGCTGCGAGGCACATGAGTGCCTCTCACTACGCGCCTGCGGGCGCGCTCGACCACAAGAAAAAATCTCACACACACTAGTTCTTAGACGAGGAACAACGAAACC
>JAFDFW010000025.1 GCA_019309605.1 Deltaproteobacteria bacterium
GTTTGCTAGGAGAGGCCATCAAACGGATTCACCACAGCGACTCGGTGAGCTCGCTGTTTGTTTAATTGGAGCAATTGAGAATGGAAACGACGACGTTGCAGGCTGAGGTCCGCGCTACCCGCGGAAAGGGGCCAGCGCGTCGGCTGCGTGCAGAAGGAAAGATCCCGGGCGTATTTTACGGCCCGGGCGTCCCGCCCACGCCGCTGACCCTGTCCCCCAAAGAAGTAACCCAAGCACTTCGAGGCGAGAGGGGGCGGAACGTGGTGTTCAAGCTGTCCGTAGACGGCAAAGACCACCTCGCGATGGCCAAAGACGTGACCACCGATCCCGTCACGCACGAGCTCCTTCACATCGATTTGTATCGAATTCTCGAGGATAAGGTGCTCGAGGTGCACGTGCCGCTCCACGCGACCGGACGGTCTGTAGGCGTCGTCCAAGGCGGCGTGTTGAACATCACGCGCCGTACACTTCCACTTCGTACGACGCCCGCGAATATCCCGGTGTCCATCGATGTGGACGTGACCCATCTCGACCTCAAAGACACGATTTCGGTCGAGGATCTCGAGTTCCCGCAGGGTGTCGAGTGCTTGCTTCGGCCCAAGTTGACGCTGGCGATCGTCCTCGAGCCCCGCAAAGCGACGGCGGCGGATGAGGAAGAGGCAGCGGCAGCGGCTGAGGCTGCAGCGCCAGCCGCTGAAGGTGCGGCGCCCGCGGCTGACGCGGACAAGGCAGACAGCTAAGCATCTGGCGCGCCGTGAGCACGCATCTCATCGCGGGCCTCGGCAACCCCGGTCCCAAGTACGTCGGCAACCGCCACAATGTGGGATTCATGGTGGTCGACGAGCTGGCGCGGCGCTGGGGTGCGCCCGGTTTCCGGGACAAGTTCAAGGGTGAGTTCACCAAGGTCGCGGTGGGCGGCGACGATGTGGTGCTCCTCAAGCCGATGACCTTCATGAACCTGAGCGGGGAGTCCGTTCAGGCCGCCATGCGATTCTTCAAGGTGCCGCTCGGTCAGATCGTCTGCGTGCACGACGAGCTCGACCTCGATTTTGGGGTGGTGCGAATCAAAGTAGGCGGCGGCACCGCCGG
The DNA here is from genome assembly GCA_019309605.1 of Deltaproteobacteria bacterium. GTDB lineage: Bacteria > Myxococcota_A > Polyangia > Polyangiales > Houyiibacteriaceae > SG8-38. The sequence continues at coordinate 1,090 of JAFDFW010000025.1, forward strand.
CCACAACGGGCTTCGTTCGATGCTCGAACACTGTGGCGGCGCCGATTTCGTGCGTTGCCGCATGGGCATCGGCCGACCCCAGCGAGGGCGTCCGGAGCAGCACGTCTTGAGCGATTTCAACAGTTTGGAGCGAGCCGAGCTGGTTGGGGTCCTCGATTTGGGCGCGGACATGGTGGAAACGGCGATTCGCGAAGGAGCCCGCCAGGCCATGAATCGTCACCACAGTCGATCCTGACGACTGGCGTCAGGGCGAGGATCGGCTATGCCTGGCCTCCCTCGCTCCAGCCCCCGGGCTGGGGCCGACTAGACCGGGAGGAAAAATGGCAACTGCAGCGGCAGCGCCCGCCACGCGATGGGCGCGCGAATACGAGACAATCTACATCCTTCGAGCCGACGTCGATAACGCCGGCGCTGAGAAGGTTGTCGACCGTGCCAGGGACGTCATCGCACGTCTCGAGGGTACGCTCACGAAGCTCGACAACTGGGGCATGCGCAAGCTCGCGTACCCCATTCGGAAGAGCAACCGCGGGATCTTCGTCTACCTGAAGTACGTCGGTTACAGCGACCTCGTCGCCGAGCTCGAGCGCAACTTGCGCTTGCTCGACGAGGTGGTGAGGTTCCAGACCGTGCTCCTTACCGAGGACATCGACCCGGCTTCGGTCGCGGTCGACCCCGACGAGGTGCAGTACCTGCACGTCGAGGCGGACGAAGAGGCCGAAGACGCCGAGCTGGAGCGAGCGCGCAGCCTTGGGATGGCGCCGCGAGCGCCGCGTGGGGTGCCCGTTGAGGCCCCTGCGGCTAAGCCTGAGGGCGATGTGCCGGCTCCAGCCGAGGGAGCTCCCGATGGAGCCACGGAGGCACCAGCCGCCGACGCAGTAGCCGCGGAGGCACCAGTTGCGGAGGCTCAGGCCGCAGAAGCGCCGGCTGCAGAGGCACCGGTTGCGGAGGCTCAGGCCGCAGAAGCGCCGGCCGCAGAGGCGCCGGCCGCAGCGGAAGCCGCTGAAGAATCAACCGAAGCTGCGTCCGAAGACGAGAAGCGCGAGGAGGGCTGAGCCATGGCCGACGATATCCAACAAGATTTCGACGTTGACGGTGGAGGACGCGGACGTGGTGGGCGTAAGAAGCCACCGGGCCACTCGCTCGCCCCGGACTTCAAGTTTGATTACAAAGATCCCCAGCAGCTTCGGCACTTCATCACCGATCGTGGCAAGATAACGCCCCGTCGTATCAACGGTCTGAACGCCAAGCAGCAGCGTGATCTGACCCGTGCAATCAAGCGAGCCCGCAATATCGCGTTGCTCCCCTACACGGCGACGAAGTGAGGTAGCCATGGCATCCACGGTGGAAGTCGTACTCAAAGACAATCTCAAGCATCTTGGCTCGATCGGCGACGTGGTGCGCGTGCGCCGCGGCTATGCTCGCAACTTCTTGCTCCCGCGCGGCCTTGCGGTCGTCGCGAGCCGCGGGAACGTTCGGCAGATCGAGCATGAGAAGGCCATTCAAGCTCAGCGCATCGCCAAGCTTCGCTCCGCCCAGGAGGAGGTCGTTTTGGAGCTCGGCAAGGTCACCGTCATGATCGCCAAGGAAGCTGGCGAAGATGGCAAGTTGTTCGGTTCGGTCACTTCAAACGATGTGCTCGAAAGCCTCAAAGCCAAGGGCATCGACAATGTCGACAAGAAGAAGCTCGTCATGCCGGCTGAAATCATCAAAGAGGTGGGCAGCTACGAGGTCGGCGTGAAGCTACCGTATGGCTTGACGGCAACCGTGAAGCTCGAAGTGAAGACCCGCGCATAGCAGGAAGCAATTACGCTTCCGCTCACTGTCCGTAAGAGCTAGAACCAAGGCTCGGCAGGGAGCAGCCCCATCACTTCACGACAACAAGCAGGCCAAGTCCCCCCCAACGCCCTAGAGGCGGAACGGGCGGTGCTCGGGGGGATCCTCCTCGAGAACCAGGCGATGAACATCGTCGTCGAGACGCTGTCTGTCGAGGACTTCTACAGCGAGGCCAACGCCAAGATCTTCGAGGCGATGACCGAGCTGTCTAGCCGCGGTCAACCGGTCGACCAGGTCACGCTTCGAGAGGTGTTGGTCCACAGCGGGAAGCTCGCGTCGATTGGAGGCGACGAGTATCTGCTCTCGCTCAGCAATACCATCCCGAGCGTCTCGAACATTCAGGCGCATGCGCGGATCATCCGGGAGAAATCGGTCATTCGGGCGCTCATTCTGGCGTGCCACGAGGTCGTTTCGCGAGGCTACGGGGACTACGGGCCGATCGATGAGTTTCTCGATCAATCCGAGTCGTCGATCTTCGCGGTCGGGAGGGAGCGCGCACGAAATCCTTACGAGCACGTGAAGGATGTCGTGATGCGAACGTTTCAGGAAATCCATGAAACAGCCAACCGCGGCGAGGCGATCACGGGCCTGCCGACGGGCTACAAGCAACTCGACAAGATGACCGCGGGGATGCACTCCGGCGATCTCATCATCGTCGCAGGCCGTCCCGGCATGGGTAAGACCTCGTTTGCGCTCAATGTGGCTCACCATGCGTGCGAGAAGAGCAAATCGCCGGTTGCGGTGTTTTCTCTCGAGATGCCCAAGGGGCAGCTCGTTCGCCGTCTTCTCGGCAGCGAAGCCCGCGTCGACGGCAACCGCATTCGTACCGGGCAGCTCCAGAAGGACGACTGGCCGAAGCTCGCGGACGCCGCGGGCACCTTGAGCGAGATGCCGATTTGGATCGATGACACGCCGGCGATCTCGATGCTCGAGCTGCGGGCCAAGGCCCGTCGCCTCAAGTCCGAGGTCGGCCTCAGCTTGATCGTGGTCGACTACTTGCAGCTGATGCGCTCGGGCTCACGCAACGATTCGCGCGAGCAGGAGATCAGCGAGATCAGCCGAAGCTTGAAAGCGCTCGCCAAGGAGCTCGAGATGCCGGTGATGGCGCTCTCGCAGCTCAACCGTGGCGTTGAATCGCGCGGCGTGAAGGACAAGCGGCCTCAGCTGTCGGACCTTCGTGAGTCCGGTGCCATCGAGCAGGACGCGGACACGATCTGGTTCATCTATCGCGACGAAGTCTACAACCAAGAGAGCGACGACCGTGGCATTGCCGAGATCATCATCGGCAAGCAACGCTCCGGCCCCACCGGCACCTGCCGGGTTCGGTTCTTCAACGAGTACACGCGCTTCGATGATCTTGCGGAGTCGGATTACTACGGGGGGGCTGCGCCTGGGGCAACGGATTTTAAGGATAACTAGTTGGCTGCCGCGGGTGTGTTGAGGGGTGAGGTGCTGGGTTGGTTGCCTGGTTTGGTTTAGTTACACCGCCCATTTAGTTACACCACCCGCCCACCCCCACCCGTAATCCTCCCTGCCGCGGCAATCGCTTCGCTCTGCCTTGGCGGCGCCTTTGGCGCCGGGCTTCGCCCTGCGGGCTTGCGCTGCCGCGGGTGGGATGGAGGGGGTTGGGGGACTGCGAACCTGGGTTGGTTTGGTTACACCGCCCGCCCACCCCTGCCCCTACCCACAAGACAGCAAGCGGGGTGGGTCACCCCCCCTACAAATCCTTCACTTCCCCAATCAACCCTTGGACCACCTTCTTGGCGTCGCCGAAGACCATCATCGTGTTGTCGTATTCGAAGAGCTCGTTCTTGATGCCGGCGTAGCCGGGGCTGAGGCTTCGTTTGACGACGAAGACCGAGCGGGCTTCGTGGGCATTGAGAATTGGCATACCCGCGATGGGGCTGCTCGGGTCCTTCGTGGCGGCGGGGTTCACCACGTCGTTCGCGCCCAGGATGATCACCACATCGGTGTTCTTGAACTCGGAGTTGATCACGTCCATTTCGAGGAGTTCCTCGTAGGGGACGTCGGCCTCGGCCAGCAGGACGTTCATGTGTCCGGGCATGCGGCCCGCGACCGGATGGATGCCGTAGGTGACCTTGGTGCCTCGCTCCTTGAGCAAATCGGCGAGCTCGCGGACCGCGTGTTGCGCCTGAGCAACCGCTAGCCCGTAGCCGGGAATGATGATGACCGACTCCGCGTTCTCGAGGAGCATCGCGGCCTCCTCCGGGCCGCAGGAGGTCACGCTCGTGTACTCGTCGCTGCCGCCGCCTCCGCCACCGTCTGTGACGCCGAAGCCGCCGACGAGGACGTTGAGCAGCGATCGGTTCATCGCCACGCACATGATCTGCGTGAGGATGAGACCCGCTGCGCCGACCATGGCGCCTGCGATGATCAACAATGGGTTGCCGATGACGAAACCAGCCATCGATGCTGCGACCCCAGAGTACGAGTTGAGGAGCGACACGACGACGGGCATGTCAGCGCCGCCGATCGGAATCGTCAGCAGGATGCCTAGGATCAGCGAGACGGCCGCGAGAGAGAGCACCCACACGATCGAATCCGGAGCGGCGGCTGCCACGGCAATGCCGCCGAACGCGAAGGACGCAAGGAGCAGCCCGAAGGTGATGTAGTGCCTCGCCGGAAGTAGGATCGGCTGGCCTTTCTTGAGCTTCCCTTGAAGCTTGAACAGGGCGATGAGGCTGCCGGTGAAGGTAATGCCGCCGATCAGGATCGACAGCATGACCGTGATGGCCTCGTCGGTGCCCAGCGTCTCGTAGACGGTGCCTGTGGCCCCGCGTTGAACGACCAGGTCCCAGTAGATCGAAGTCGCGACGAGTGCGGAGGCGATGCCGCCGAAGCCGTTGAAAAGGGCCACCATCTCCGGCATCGAGGTCATTTGGACGCGAATGGCGAACAGGAGGCCGATGATGGTGCCGATCACCATGCCGCCGGCGATCCAGCGGTAGTCGACGACCCCAAGTTCCAGGAGTGCGCCGATGATGGCGAGCAGCATGCCGACGGCGGCGAGCGCATTGCCGCGCCGCGCGGTCTTGACCTTGGAGAGCCGCTTGATCCCGAAGATGAAAAGGATCGTGGATAGAAGATAGATGACCGGGACCACGGTCGATTGCATGACTTCCTGACTCATTTCTTCTTCTTCCCGAACATGCGCAACATGCGGTCGGTGACCAGGAAGCCGCCGACGACGTTGATTGTCGCTGTGACGATGGCGAGCCCGCCGAGGATGTTGGCCACCGTCATCTCTCCGGTCGTTGCGGCAGCGACTGCGCCGACGACGGTGATGCCACTGATGGCGTTTGCGCCGCTCATCAACGGGGTGTGCAAGGTCGGCGGCACCTTGGTGATCATCTCGAAGCCGACGAAGCCAGCGAGCACGAACACGTAGATGCCTATGAGTAGAGGTCCCAAAGTCATGGTCCGTCTCCTTTCCTAGAGGGCCTCGGCGGTCGGTCCGTGCCGGACTTCGCCGTTGTGGGTGAGAAGGACGCCGTCGAGAATCTCGTCCTCGAGGTTCAGCACGACCTCTCCTTCAGACAGTGTGCTGAGAAGGAGGGCCTGGATATTGCGGGAGTAGAGCAAGCTCGCGTCCGCCGGGGTGGCGGCGGGCAGGTTGGGGTGCCCGATGATGGTGACGCCATGTTCGAGGACCATTTCGCCGCTCTTCGAGAGCTCGCAGTTGCCGCCTTGCTCGACAGCCAGGTCGACGATGACCGCGCCTTCGCGCATGTCGGCGACCATGTCTGCGGTGATGAGCTTCGGAGCGGGGCGTCCGGGTACGAGAGCCGTCGTGATGACGGCATCTGCCGCGACAACCTTTTGACGGACGATCTTCTGTTGGGCCTTGAGTTGCTCCGGGGTGAGCTCGCGCGCGTACCCGCCTTCGCCCTCGCCACTTTCATCGAGTGGAAAGTCGATGAAGCGTCCACCGAGCGACTCGACCTGCTCCTTGACGGCGGGCCGGATGTCCGACACCTCGACCACGGCCCCGAGGCGGCGCGCCGTCGCAATCGCCTGGAGCCCCGCGACGCCGGCGCCCATGATGACGATCTTGGCCGGTTGAATCGTGCCAGCCGCCGTCATCAGCAGCGGGAAGTACTTGTCGAGGTAGGTCGCCGCCATGAGTACGGCCTGGTAGCCCGAGATCGAAGCCTGCGAGCTGAGTGCGTCCATCGTCTGAGCGCGGCTGATTCGGGGCACGAGCTCCATCGCCATAGTGCTGACCTTGCGGTCGCGTAGAATCCGTACCGACTCGAGGTTCTTGTGAGGCGACATGAAACCGATGAGGATCGCGCCCTCCCTAATCTTGGACGCTTCTTCCGGCGTGATCGGATAGACGCGCAAGACGATGTCCGCGCTTCCCCAAGCGGCTTCCGCCTCGGCGCCTGCGACGATCTTGGCACCGGCGTTCCGGTAGTGCTCATCGGTGAAGTGGGCGTGCCTGCCGGCGTCGCTTTCTACGACGACCTCGAAGCCCTCTTTCACGTAGCGCTTTGCTGTTTCCGGTGTGCAGGCGATCCGGGTCTCGCCTTCGACTACTTCTTTGGGCACGAAAACCTGAGGCATCCATTCCTCCCGCGCGGGTATCACCGGTGCGGCAAACCCGAGTCAACTAGTCAACAATCGGCTGCCCGCGTTCGGGGTTGTTAGTGGCGATCTAGGCTGATGTCCAGCCGTGGTCGAAAAACACTCCGGCGCACCTTTTGCGTTTTGTCTCGGCCTGCTAGATCCGGCCCGCGAACCTGGAGGACAAGAGTATGGGGATCCCCGCGAAGCTCGATGAGCTCGCTATCAAGACGATTCGTGGTCTGAGCATGGATGCGGTCCAAGCCGCCAACTCGGGCCACCCCGGCACCCCCATGGCGCTCGCGCCGCTCGGATGGGCGCTCTTTTCCGAGCTGCGCCAGCACGATCCGGCCAATCCCGAATGGCCCGACCGCGACCGGTTCGTCTTGTCCTGCGGTCACGCGTCGATGCTGCAGTACGCCCTGCTCCACCTGAGCGGCTACGCGGTCTCCCTGAACGATATTCGCAACTTCCGGCAGTGGGGAAGCCTGACGCCGGGTCACCCGGAGTCCCATATGACACCGGGCGTCGAGACGACGACGGGACCGCTCGGACAGGGTGTGGGGAACGGCCTCGGGATGGCGATGGCGGAGCGGCACCTGGCCGCGCGCTTCAACAAGCCGGGGCACACGCTGTTCGACCATCGCACCTGGGTCATCGCTTCGGATGGCGACATCATGGAAGGCGTTGCGTCCGAGGCCGCGTCGATTGCGGGTCATCTGAAGCTCGGCAAGCTCGTCGTGTTTTGGGACGACAACGAGATCACGATTGACGGCAGGACGGAGCTGAGTTTCAGCGAGGATGTCGTGGCGCGCTTCGCTGCGTACGGCTGGCACACCGAAAGCGTCGACGATGGCAACGACCTCGCTGCGCTGATCGGTGCAGCCAAGGCGGCGGTCGCGGACGACCGTCCGAGCCTGATCCGCGTTCGCACAATCATCGGCGATCCTGCGCCGAACAAGCGCGACACGTCCGGAGCACACGGGGCACCGCTCGGCGAGGACGAGATCATCGCGACCAAGCAGCTCATGGAGTGGCCGACCGAGCCTTTCTTCGTGCCGGACGAGCTCGCTGCAGCGGCGGAAACGATTCGAGGACGCGGGGCAAAGAGCCATGCGGCATGGCAGGCGCGTCTTGACGGATACCGGGCGAAGTTCCCGGAGGCGGCGAGCGAGCTCGATGGCGCGCTGGCCGGCGAGCTGCCCGAGGGTTGGGACGCCGACTTACCGATCTTTGACGCCGATCCCAAGGGCACCCCGACACGAAAGGCGAGCGGCGCCGTGCTCAACGCCTTGGCCGCCAAGATCGGCGGATTGGTCGGCGGCTCTGCCGACCTCGCGGGCTCGAACAACAGCCACATGAAGGGCCTTGCGAACTTCTTGCCCGGCGCTGAAGGGGTCCCCCGCAACATGGACTGGGGCATTCGGGAGCACGGGATGGGTGCTGCGATGAACGGCATGGCGCTTCACGGCGGCGTGATCCCGTTCGGTGCGACCTTCCTCGTGTTCAGTGACTACATGCGGCCTTCGATTCGCCTCGCGGCGCTGATGAAGCTGCACACCCGCTACATCTACACGCACGACAGCATCGGGCTCGGCGAGGACGGCCCGACGCACCAGCCCGTGGAGCACCTGGCCGCGCTGCGCGCGATTCCGCAGCTCGCCGTGTTCAGGCCGGCCGATGCGAACGAGGTTCGCGCGTGCTGGAAAGCCGCCCTGCTGTGGGACGGACCAGCGGCTCTAGCGTTGACGCGGCAGAACGTGCCCGTGCTCGATCGGAGCGCAGTTGCGAGCGCCGAAAAGGCCGCGCGCGGAGCGTACACGTTGCGGGAGGCCGGCGGCGGTGGTCCGGACGTGATTCTCGTCGCGACCGGTAGCGAAATCGAGATCGCGCTTGCCGCGGCAGACGTGCTCGAGCAGGAGGGCGCCGCCGTCCGCGTGGTCAGCATGCCGTGCTGGGAGCTCTTCGAACAGCAAGACGAAAGCTACCAGCAAGAGGTCCTTCCGCGCGGCGTCGCCGCCAAGGTCGTCGTCGAGGCCGGCATTCGCCAAGGCTGGGACCGTTGGGTCGGCAACGACGCAGCGTTCGTCACCATCGATCAGTTTGGCGCATCGGCGCCGTACGAGGTGCTCTACGAAAAGTACGGCATCACGGTCGAACGTGTCGTCGCCGAAGCGCAACGCTTGCTGTCTTAGCTGTCTTATTTGACTGCGGCGATGGCTGCGTCGTAGTCGGGCTCTTGGACGATGTCCGCGACCAGTTCGGTGTGGACGACCTTGTTGTTCTCGTCGACGACGACGATCGCGCGGGCGGCGAGGTCCGCCATGGGGCCTCCGAGCATCTTGACGCCGTAGTCTTCGAGGAAGCTGCCGCGGAACGTCGAAAGCGGAACCACGCCCTCGAGGCCTTCGGCGACGCAGAAACGCTTCTGCGCAAACGGAAGATCGGGGCTGATCACGAGAACGACGACGTTGTCGAGGCCTGCGGCGCGCTCGTTGAAGGAGCGCGCCACTGTTTGGCAGACTGGCGTATCGTAGCTCGGGTTGATCGTCAGGATCTTTTTCTTCCCTTCGAAGCTGCCGAGCGTCTTTTCGCTGAGGTCAGCTCCGATGAGAAGGAAGTCTGGGGCGGCGCTGCCGGTGGCGGGCAGGTCGCTATTGGTTTGAACCGGGGTTCCCTTGAACGCGGTAGTAGCCATGATTCTCCTTGTGAGGCACGAGTAGGCCGGTTCTATAGGGAACCCGACGCAGAATTCCAAGCGGTTGCAGGCGATAAAGAAATTCATTATCAGTAACAGATGAAGCCCTCCCTCGCGGATCTGCCCCCCGGGCAACATGCTGAGATCGCGTCGATCGATTGCGAGCGGCACCTATCGCGGCGTCTCATGGAGATGGGCCTTCTCCCAGGGACGCGGGTCAGGGTGGTCCGTGTGGCGCCCCTGGGCGACCCGATCGAGCTGCGGGTCCGTAATTATTCCCTGTCGGTGCGTCGGGCCGAGGCTGCCAAGATCGGGGTGAGCCTCGAGGCAGCAGAGTGAGCCGCAGTACGGCCCTCCCGCAAGTGCTGATCGCGGGCAACCCCAACTGCGGAAAGAGCACCTTGTTCAACGCCCTGTCCGGCGGCAGCGCCCACGTCGGGAACTATCCAGGCGTGACGGTCGATCGAACCAGCGCACGCTTACGGCTCCATCACCAGGATATCGAGCTCGTCGACGTGCCCGGCATGTACAGCTTGACTGCGGGCTCTCCCGAAGAGCAGCTCGCGGTCGACGCCCTGACCGAAGGGGATACGCGCGCGGTGATCTGCGTCGTGGACGCGACGACCTTGGAGCGAGGGCTCTATCTGGCTTTGCAGCTCGTCGAGTCCGGGGTCTCCGTCATCATCGCGCTCAACATGATGGATGCGGCGGAGCATCTTGGACTTCGCATCGACACCGAGCGATTGTCGCAGCTTTTTGGCTCACCTGTCATTCCGGTCGTCGCCACCAAGCGGCGCGGCTTGGATGCTCTGCTCGCCGCGCTCCACGGGGAGCTCGAGGCCACCGGGGGCACGAAAAAAGCACAGGTGGTTTACCCAGCCGAGCTCGAAGCCGACTTGGCGAAGCTCGTTTCGGTGATTGGCCAATGGCGTTCCGAGACCACCGCGAGTCAACACCGCGCAGTCGCGCTTTGGTGCCTTCTTTCTCTGGGTGAAGACAGCCTGCGTGGGGTTCCCGATGATGTGAGGCGGGTAGCCCACGAGATTCGCGAGGCCGCGAGCGCCCAGGGGCGGGACCTCGACTTGGAGATCATCTCCTCTCGCTACGGGTGGCTAGATGATGCACTGGCCCAGGCGTGTTCGGTGCAGGACCCGCGACCTTCATGGAGCGAGCGCATTGACCGCGTGCTCACGCATCCCGTTCTGGGGCTGGTCGTCTTTGCCGCCGTGATGCTCGGCATCTTCGAAGCGCTATTCGCAGGGGCCGATCCCTTGATCAGCGCGATCGAGAGCTTGACCGGGTTCATGCAGGGGCAGGCCGCGGCGATTCTTCCGGCGGGAGTGCTCCAGGATTTGGTCGTCGAGGGCATCATTGCCGGCGTTGGCAATGTGGTCGTGTTCGCGCCTCAGATCCTGATGCTCTTCCTCTTCATCGGGTTCCTCGAAGACTCGGGCTACCTCGCTCGCGTGGCTTTCGTGATCGACCGCGTGATGAAAGGGGTGGGACTGCACGGAAAAGCATTCGTCCCGCTCTTGTCCGGCTTCGCCTGCGCGGTCCCCGCCGTCATGGCCACGCGCACGATCGAACGCCGCCGGGACCGACTGGTGACGATGTTGGCCCTTCCGTTGATGTCTTGCAGTGCGCGCCTCCCGGTCTACATCCTGGTCGTCGGCACCGTCTTCGCCGGGCAGTCATTCGGCTGGTTCAGTGCGGGCGCCGTCGCGCTGTTCTCGATGTACACCTTGTCGGTGCTGGTGACCCTGGGCGCGGCTGCGCTCATTCGCCGTACGGTGCTTCCCGGCCCTGCGCCGACGTTTGTGCTCGAGATGCCGCCATACCGTTGGCCCTCTGCGCAAATCCTGTGGCTCAACGCCTGGCGCCGCCTTCGCATCTTTCTCGTCGATGCGGGCACGATCATCTTGGCAATGACGATCCTCCTCTGGGCCCTGCTTTCTTTTCCGAAGTCGGCTGAGGTGAATCCCTCGATTCACAAGAAGCGGCCGACCAGCTTGGCAACAGCTTCGGTGGCAGGTTCGGCCATGCCATCGAGCCGGCGCTGAGGCCCATCGGTTTCGACTGGCAGATCGGGGTTGGGATCATCGGTGCGTTCGCTGCGCGCGAGGTGTTCATCTCGACCCTTGGCGTGGTCTTCGGCATCGGTGAGGCCGACGAGGAGAACAAGCCCCTCCGGCAAGCCCTCCGGGACGCACGCCATGCCGATGGGACCCCCGTGATGACGCCGCTCAGCGGCGTTTCTCTGATGGTCTTCTTCTTGCTGGCTTGTCAGTGCATGAGCACACTCGCCGTAGTGAGAAGGGAATCCGGGTCCTGGAAGTGGCCGGTGTTCCTGTTCACGTACATGACGGTGCTT
>JAFDFW010000251.1 GCA_019309605.1 Deltaproteobacteria bacterium
CACGCGGGCTGGGTCCGGGCGTAGCCCGGTGAGTCCGATCGTGGCGACCATGATAGCTCCTTAGGGGCTTGCGAATCGCATATTGCTCCTGGAAGTCAAGAGCCCCAAACGGCCCAAACGGGAACAAGACAGGCTAGGCGAGCGTCAGCGTCCCGCGGTCGCCATCGAGGGTGACCAAGTCGCCGGTTTGAAAGCGAGAGGTCGCGACTCGGAGGTTAACAACCGCCGGAAGGCCGTACTCGCGCGCGACGACCGCACCATGCGACACGGCGCTACCGACGTCGGTGGCGAGCCCGGCGATCAAGCTGAAGTAGGGCGTCCATCCGACATCCGTGATGGGCGCGACCAGGATTTCACCGGCTTGCAACTGGGCCGCTTCTTCGAGTGTCTCGACGACGCGTGCGCGTCCCGTGACCGTGCCACGGCTCACCGGCTTCCCGACCAGCGCCCCATCTTCCCCTTCGATTGGCTGGAGGCGAAGTGGCTCGGGTCGGTTGCTGAAGATCTCCGGAAAGTGCAGCGGCATTTGGTAGTCGATCACCCGCCGCCTCGATACCGCTAGCTCCGCCAGCTTCCGCCGGCCTTGAAGCAACTCGCCGAGCTCTTGGTGCGTCAAGAAGAAGACCGCGTCTTCGTCTGGCAGCCGACCTTCCTCCACCATGCTCGCGCCGAGCGCTCGGTAGGCGTGCTTGAACGCGGTCGTCACCGCCACCAATCCGGATTTCGTGTGCTCGCGTGTTCGAATTGCTGCATGCGCGAGCGGGAGCAAGCGACGAAGGATCGGGTGGTCCTGCGACGAGCTTCCGCGCTGGGCCGCGGGCCGATCCGGCGTTCCGTGCTGGAGCCGGGCGCGAAGGCCTGACTGTAACGAGGCGATCAAAGGCGCCGGGTCTGCGGCCCATCCCTTTTGGCGTAGCTCCAGCTCCCGGACCGCGCGGTGTCCGTGGCGATCGAGATAGCGTCCAAACTCTTCGCCGGCCTCGCCTGCGTCCGCGGAGCGGAGCCAGGCTAGCGCAGCCTCCGCATCGGCAGACGCGAAGGCCCCTTCTGCTTCCGGGTTCTCTAAGAGCCGATTGATTACGCGCTCGACGCCTTCGGCGATATCGGCGCTCTCCACGCCTTTCGCGCCCGCGAGCATCTCCGCGACCAGCGCGTGATGCTCTTGGGTCGGCGTTTCCCCTTTGGCGAGGATGCCGAGCAAGATCGGGCTCAATGCGCCGGACGAAGACGAAGACATCAGATGGAGATCGTACGCTCGCCAAACCTTCGGAAGGTTATCGTCAATCGCCCGGTACAGCTGCCGCGCGGTGCCCAGTTTCGGAAGGGTCAGGCTGGCGAGCAGCGAATCCAGGTCTCTTCGATGTTTTGACGCCGCTAGAAGGATTGCGAAGTAGCGGGCGCCGTTGAACGTGCGTCTCAGGGCTGGCTCAGGCTCCGGGTCGGCTACCTCTTCGACGTCTCGTCCGCAGAGCGCCATGCACATCTGAGCCTTGGTCGAACCCGCGACGGCGGCTGAGAGCTCGGCCAGGGTCGAAAGGTTGAGAAACACATGACCGTAGAACATCGCCACGTAGCGAATGTTGTCGCCGCGCGGAATGTTGGCTCCCATTCGTCGGTAGGAGCGCTGCATGCCGATATCGATGCCGCGGCCAGTGACCGAGTACGTCAGTGGCGTCACCGCACCCGGCATCATCTCGCCGATGTTGCACCAAGTGTACACGTCGGTTGGCTTGGGGTCGGTATCGAGCTCGTTTGGATCGGCCGGAAGCTGCGTGATCGGCCGGGCCTGTAGCCATCGAAGCTCGCCGCTCTCGTCGATCGCCCACTCCATGTCGAGGGGCGCCCCGTATTGCTCCTCGGCTCGCAGCGCCCCGTCGAGCAATAGCGTGAGTTCCGCGTCGCTCAGCACAGCGGCGTCGCCATGAATGTCGCTATCGAACACCGACCCATCTCTCGCTAGGAGCCAATGGTCCGGGGTGGCATGCCCGCTGACCAGCGCTTCCCCGAGCCCGGCGACCGCATCGACGACCACTTGATCGCGGCGCGCGTTGACCGGGTTCACGGTGAACAGCACACCTGCTGCGCGCGCGTCGACCATTTGCTGGACGACAATGTTCATCTGGACTTCGCTCTGGCCGGTCTTTTCGTCGCGGTAGGCAAGCGCCCGCGCATTCTCCAGCGAGCGAATACAGTCCTCGATGGCCGTGCGCAGCGCTTCCGTGCCTTCGACGTTCAGCACAGTCTCGTATTGGCCTGCAAACGAAGCTTCGCCCGAATCCTCCCCGATTGCCGACGAGCGAACCGCTACTTTCCCCGCGCCGATGCGCTCGTACTGCGCGTCGAGGTCATCGGGGAGATTCCCCGAAGTTGCCCCCATGACGACGAAGCCCGCAGGCACGTCGAACCCGTAGCTCAGCAGGCGGACGAGCCCTTCGGCCTTGCCGCCCACCGCTTCACCAGCCACCAGCTCGAGCGGAATGCACTTGGGCGCAGTCATGCAGGCGCCATGCGGCTTCGCAGCCCGCTGATGATTTCGGATGAGCACTCTTGGGAGAGCGGGAAGGGCGAGGCGAACGCGAGCCGCCCTGCGAGTGAGCCGTAGCGCGCGTGCAGGCTCTCGGCGACCTCGCCCGGGGTTCCCACTACAGCGATTCGGTTCAGGAGATCATCGTCGATCAAGGATGCCATCTCGTGCCAACGCCCCGATTTCGTGAGTTGGCGGAGCTCCGGTTGAAGCTCGCCGCGGCCCTCTGCTTCCAGCACGCTTCGATATGCTGGAGTTGACCCATAGAACGCGATTTGGTTCCGGGTCATCGCGCGCGCGTTCTCGAACTCGGCTTCGTTCTTACCAGTGACCACGAGCACCTGGGCGCACAGCGTGAAGTCGGACAACTCGCGTTTGGAGGCCGACAGGCCCTTCTGCAGGTTGGGCAGCATGACTTGCTCGAGTGAGCGTTCGGTATGGAACGGATGCAAGAGCATGCCATCAGCGACCTCGCCTGCCGCCTCGGTCATCTTCGGCCCCACGCCTCCGAGGTAGATCGGAGGCGGCCCTCCGGTTGACGGCCCAGGGTTGAAGAGCGGTGGCATCATCGTGTGCGTGTAGAACTCGCCACGAAAATCGAGCTTCTCGTTGGCGTTCCAGTTCGCGAAAATCGCCCGAAGCGCCCGGACGAACTCCTTCATGCGCGCGACGGGTTTGCCCCACGGCATGCTGTACCGTGCCTCGATGTGCGGCTTGATCTGTGAGCCGAGGCCGAGCCAGAAGCGGCCCTCCGAGAACTGTTGCAAGTCATGGGCCAGGTTGGCGACCGTCATCGGCGTGCGCGCGAACGCAATCGCGAGCCCCGTTCCGATCTCTAGCTTGGAGTGCTCGGCGGCGAGCACGAGCGGCATGAACGGCTCGTGTGGGCCCTCGAAAGTGAAACACCCGTCGAAGCCAGCCTCCTCGAGCTCGCGGACTCGGGCAGGGATCTGCTTCATGTTGGTGACCAGCATTCCGCCGTCGATTTTCATTCGTTCGAGCTCCCGTCAGGAAGGGCTCGTGGCACGAATTGCGGGATGCTGTCAACCGTCACACAGCCCTGAAACAGTCCCATTTTTTGGCCCGGGCCTTCCTCTTGCTACCCTGGAAGCGTGACGGGGGGACGCCATGAAGCCGAGGGCACGTTCACCCGGCGGGCCGGTCTGTGTGCGCTATTCTTCGCGCTGGGATGCAGCGTCTACGATGCGAGCCTGATCCAAGATGGCGACGGCACGGCTGTTCCCAATCGTCCGCCGAGCAACACCAGCTCGCCGGACGATACTGAATCGCTCGTCTTCGCGCTCAACGAGGTCTTCCTCAGGCAAACGGCCGAGATGGCGGCCAGTATCGGGATCGACTTGGATGCCACGGTGACGACCGGTCGCGACAACGCCACCTGCGAGCCCCGAGTCGAGGACGGCGAGGTGGTCGCCCAAGCAGTGGTCGACGGCGCAAACGGAATCGACAACTCGATTGGAACGGCTCTGCTGCCGACCGTTGGGAGCGCTCTTCCGTGCCTCGAGGACAACCTGGCTCTTACGCAGGGGCGCGGAGTCGGCACGATTCTGCTCTGGGTGCAGGGCTGGAACGGACTTCCCAACGACGCGAGCGTAACGGCGATGCTCACGACCGCCGTCGACGGGACGAACGAAGATCCATCTCTGGTCGGCTTTGGCCGCAACGATGACGTCAATCTCGTGTACTTGGGCGGCGGGGAGAACGTCGAGGCGCCGGACCCTGGATGGGACAACCAGGACTCGTGGTTCCTCGACCCGGTCGATTTTGACACCGACGAATCCGGCGCGCCTAGCTTGGACTTGCCAAAAGCTCAGCAAGTCGACGCC
>JAFDFW010000252.1 GCA_019309605.1 Deltaproteobacteria bacterium
CGCGGGTGAGCACTCCGGTTTGGGCGACGACGCGCCCAAGGGGATCCACTACGGCGCTGATCCCGCTGTTGGTCGCTCGCACCATGTACCGGCGATGCTCGATCGCGCGATACTGTGACAACACGAGGTGAATCCCAGGCTCCTGGGTGTCCCCGAACCAGGCGTCGTTCGTGAGGTTGATCAGGAGGTGGGGCTTGGCTTCCCGCACCATCTTTCGCGTAAAACGCGCGAGAACGTCTTCGTAACAAACCGGTGTGGAAATGCGCCAGCCGCCGATTGTCATGGGGCGGACGTGGGTCCCCGACGTGAAGCGGCCGCTGTTTGGAGAAAGCTCGTAGAGAATCGGAAACGCGTCGCCGAAGGGAAGGTACTCGCCGAACATCAGCAGGTAGGTCTTGCATCAGCAGGTAGGTCTTGTCGTATGTCGACTGCACCATGCCGTGGTCGTCCGTGAGGAAGACGGTGTTGTAGATCTTGCGCTGGCCATCGACGATTTCAGTGGACACGCCCCCGAAGAGGATCGGGGTCTTGAGGTCCTTGCGGACTCGGCTTGCATCGGTGGGTAATGTGCGGGGCAGGCCGCCGACGAAGGCGGACTCGGGCCATACGAGGAGGTCGAGCTCGCCTGCTTCTTCCAGCTGGCGGCTTTGCTCGAGATGGCGCCGGTGGCCCTCGATCGCCTCGGTGCGCTTCTCGAAGATGCCCATGTTCACCTGCACGATGCCGAGACGCAGGACCGGAGCCCCTTCCATTTGTGCTTCAACTTGGGCGATCCGGACGGTGCCGTAGATGAGCGTGAAGGCCAGTGCCGCGACCGTGAGCCCCCAGACGAGTTTCGGGGCGTTCCGCCGCCGGGGCCACCAGCGTGAGGCCTCGTAGATCGAGAGGTTCACCAACGCGATCACGGCCGTGACGAGCATTGGACCACCGAGGTCGGCGATCTGAACTATTGTCGTTTGATGCTGAAGGCTATTGGACAGATAGGTGGGAAAGAGAGAGGGATACAGCCACTCGATCAGGAGCAGGACCGGGATGGCGACCATGCCCGTCTTCCAGCCGCGAAGCCGGAGCGCGCGGTAGATCAGACCGTAGACCGCGAAGTTGAAGCCGAGGTAGGCGGAGAACACTAACCAGAAGAGCGCGCTCGCGGCGTATCCATATCCCGAGAACACCTCGAGGAACTCGACGAGCCAGTGGTAACCGCCCGCGCACATGACGGTTCCGTACAACCAGGCGACCGCGAGCGTGTGACGCCAGGTGCGCGCCAAGCCGAGCTCCAGCGCGCCCCAAAGTGGAACTAGGCACAGCAGCGAGAGCGGCCAAAAACCAAACCCGGCCCAGCCGAGGAAGTAGAGCACGCCGCCGAGGGATGCGAGGCCGTATGCCTGATAGCGAGGCGGCAGGCTAGCGCTTGTGGAACTGCTCTCCGTCACTGGGCGCTTACTAGCACGCGTTCGGTCGACTCGCGCACGATGTCGAGCAAGCGCTCGAGGTCTGCGTCCACGATGTTGAGAGGTGGTACGACGTACACGGTGTTGCCGAGCGGGCGAAGATGCGCCCCGAGCTCGAGGGCCGCGTCGGCGATTTGCCAGCCGACGGTCCCCATGTAGCCACGCGTTCCAACCTCGAAGGCGGCGCACATGCCGAGCGAGCGTGGGGAGGTCACTCCCGGGACTTCGGTCATGCTTTGGATACGCGCCGCCAGCTTGGCGGCTTTGGGCTTGGCGGCTTCGAGCACGTCGTCGTCACGGTAAATCGAGAGTACTTCGCGCGCGATTGCTGCCCCGAGGGGATTGCCGCAGAAGGTGTGCCCGTGCATCAGTGCGCGGCTCTTGTCGCCACGAAAGCCGTCGTAGATGCGCCCCGTGGCCAGTGTGGCGGCGAACGGAAGTACGCCGCCGGAGAGTCCTTTGGCCGCGCAAAGGAGATCCGGCGCGATGCCCGCGTGGTCGCACCCCCACATCGGGCCGGTGCGGCCCAAGCCGGTGAAGACCTCGTCGGCGATGAGGAACGTGTCGGCCCGTTTGGTTTCCTCCCGCAGCGCGGCGAGGAGGCTGGCGGGATACATTCGCATCCCCGCGGCGCCCTGGACCATCGGCTCGACGATCACCCCGGCGATCTGATCGACGTCTTCGCGAAGGAGTGCAAACAGCCGTTCGAATACGGGCTCCCAGTTGTGGTCGACCGCGTCAGGCGGTCTTTGCACGTCGAAGAGGAGCGGCCGAAATACACCCGTGAATTCATCGACGTCGCCTGCGCTCATCGCACCCAAGGTGTCGCCGTGATAGGCGCCGGGCAGGGCGAGAAAGCGATCGCGCTGGGGCCGGCCGTTCTGCTGCCAGTACTGAAACGCGATCTTCAGCGCGACCTCGACCGCGGTGGAGCCGTTATCGCTGTAGAAGACCCGATCGAGACCCTCCGGCGCGACCTCGACGAGCTCCGCCGCAAGTCGCGAAGCCGGCTCATGCGTCGCCGCAGCCAGCGTGCAGTGCATCACGCGCTCCGACTGCCGCACGATTGCCGCCCGAAGACGCGGATGACCGTGTCCGAGGTTGTTACACCACCAAGACCCACTCGCATCGAGAACCCGTCGCCCCTTCGCTGTGATCAGCCAGGGCCCTTCGGCCCGATCGACGACCAGCAAGGGACGGTTGGCGTGATCGTCGCTCGATGTGTAGGGACGCCACAAGTGCGCCCGGTCGAGCGCGATCAGCTCGTCATCGGCAGACATCCGCCGAATTGTGTCCCCTATTCGCGGGCGCGCCAGGCGACCAGCATTGTCATGCTCAACATGAAGACGAACGCGATCAATGTTCCCCAGGCTGCGCCGACCTCTCCCATTCGCGGGATCAACAGGGCATCTGCGCCTAGGTTGACGACGGCTGATGTGACGGCGATCGCCGAGACGGTCTTTGTCTTTCCGCGGGCGAGCAGCGGCGCTTGCCAGAGAAACGAGATTCCGAGACATCCCAATCCGGCCGCGAGGATGGGGATCGAGATCACGAGGCTGGTCGAGGTGCGGTACGATTCCTCCAAGAGAGGGGTGTACACCGCGATTAGGGGAAGCAGGATGATCAATAGCGCGACCCACCCAGCGGCCTGAAGGCTCGTTTTGCGGAGGAGCTTTGCCGCCCCTTCGCGATCGCCGCGGCCGTAGGCTGAATAGAACAGTGGCGTGAAGGATTTGAGGGTCACCAGGTTGACCGTGTTCACGAGCAAAGCGAGGCGGTACGCAGCTTCGTAGCGACCTGCCGCGGCGACTCCGCCCCAGAGCGCGACGTAAAGGCGGTCGGCGCTTTGGTATCCGACGTAGGCGAGTCCCGCGAGGATCATCGGAAGGGAGTATCGAAGCGGCTCGCGCAGGGACGCGAACGAAGGAGGGCGCCCAAGCCAACCTTGCCTCGACAAGACCCAGACCGCTGCGAAGCCTGCCCCGACTTGAGCCACCACGAGACCGCCCCAGCGAGCCTCCCAGGTCCAGCCGAGCAAGAAGAAGAGCGCGACGGCGATGAAGGGTCGGGTGCCGTCGACGAAATCCGACCACAGAGCCGCGCGAGTGGGCTGGCTCTGCGTCTCGTGGATCGACTGCGCCATCATACGCCCGGTGGCAAACGTTGCCGCAACGATCACGCCCGCGATGGCCCAGCGGGGAGTCGCTTCGACTCCGAGCACGAAGAACGAGTCGGGCAGAGCGAGGACCGCGAGTGTTGCCAACCCGCCGGCGGCAAACGCGAGGCTGAGGATGCCGCCGAGATCCCCCGCGAGCTCGGAGCGTGGCTTCTTGTGGACGTACACCAGCACGTACTGCTGCGGTGCCAGCGTGACGGTGGCGGTGGCGAAGCCGAAGACCACTCCTTCCAGAATTGCGAAGCGACCGTAGTCCGCCTGGTCGAGCAGATGGGTCCACAGCAAGTGCGCCAGGTGGACCAGGCCCCCCATGGCGCTCGCCGCTGTGTAGACGATGACGTTTCGACGGAACGTCTTGCTTTTGTCTGCGGCGTCCAGAGGGAATGGGTAGTCCAGCCGCGCGTTGTGGGCAACTCAGGATGGAGAGCGAGTCCGAGTGAGCTACGCGCTCACGCTGGCCCAACGAGCACTTCACGCCGGCCACCGGCCTTCGAGCTTGGGGGTCCGACGACTCCCTCTTGCTCCATCCGCTCGACGAGCTTGGCCGCCTTGTTGTAGCCGACGCTCAGTTGCCGCTGCACGTGGCTGATCGAGCAGTAGCCTGCGTTAGCGACCACTGCGACCGCCTTGTCGTAGAGAGGGTCGTCACTTTCGCTCCCGAAGCCATCGTCGTCCCGCGGCTTCAGAATCTCTTCTTGATATTCGGGGTCGCCTTGCTCGCGGAGAAAGTCGCAGACTGCCTTCACTTCATCTTCGCCGACGTACGCTGCGTGCACGCGCTGAAGGTCGCTCGCGCCCGGTGGGATCATCAGCATGTCGCCCATCCCGAGGAGATGTTCGGCGCCGGAGCGTCCGAGGATCGTCATCGAGTCTTGGCGTTGCGACACCTTGAACGCGATGCGGGCGGGGAAGTTGGCCTTGATCATGCCCGTGATGACGTCGACGCTCGGGCGCTGCGTTGCGAGGATGACGTGGATGCCGGCTGCTCGCGCTTTCTGCGCGAGGCGGGCGATGCAGGCCTCGACGTCTGCTTTCTGCGCGAGGCGGGCGATGCAGGCCTCGACGTCTTTGGCCGCGACCATCATCAGGTCGGCGAACTCGTCGACGACGACCACCACGGAAGGCAGCTTCTCTGGCTCGAAGTTCTCGGCATCGGACGCTTCGCCGTCGGCCGGGTCGAGCAGGATCTCCTGCCCATTCGCGTCCTGGGCGCTGACCTTGCCCTTGCGCTTCGGCATGAACTTCTCCACCGGAAGATCGCCTTCCAGCACACGGTCGACGCGCCGGTTGTAGGTATCGATGTTACGAGCGCCGGCGTCGGCGAACATCTGGTAGCGGCGCTCCATTTCGTCGACGGCCCAACGAAGCGCGAGCGAGGCCTTCTTCATGTCGGTGACGACCGGCAGCAGCATGTGCGGGATACCGTCGAAGACCTGGAGCTCGACGACCTTGGGATCGATCATCAACATCCGGACCTCTTCCGGTGTCTTCTTCGCCAGGATGGACGTCAGCATCACGTTGAGAGCAACGCTCTTACCCGAGCCGGTTGCACCGGCGACCAGCAAGTGCGGCATCCGAGCGAGGTCGACGTAGACGGGCTGCCCGCCAATGTCCTTGCCAAGCGCCATCGGAAGCGCACCGTTGTGTTTCTCCCAGCGGCGGTCGTCGAGGATTTCCCGCAAGTGCACCGTTTGCCGTACGTCGTTTGGCAGCTCGAATCCGACGCGCGCCTTGCCCGCGATCGGGGCAACGATTCGAACCTTTTGGGCCGCCAAGGCCATTGCGAGGTCATCGGCCAGGCTTGCGATTTTGGAGACCTTCGTCCCGCTTTGGGGTTCGAACTCGTACATCGTCACGACGGGCCCCGGATGGATCTCATCTACGCGGCCGCGCACTCCATACGCCGCGAGCTTCTCGGTGAGGAGCTCTGCGTTTTCTCGCAGCGCGTCCGCGTCGACGTGGATCACCGAAGCATCCGGCTCATCGAGGAGGGTGTTCGGGGGCAACTGAAAGTCGCGATGGCTCCGCTTCGGGCGCGTCGAGATCTTCAGTGGTTTCTGCTGGGTTTCCTTTGGTGCCACGATCGTCGGGCCCTGCGCTTTGGCCGCCCTTGGCTCGGGTGCCGTGGCTCTTGGCGCTGTCACGACGACTGGTGGCGCCGGCTCCTCATCGAACTCCTCGTCATCATCGAGGTGTGCGCCCATGATTCGGGGCTGGCTCACACGGATCTCTTCCTCGTGGAGCTCTCGCGCCTCTGCCCATGCTTCACGCAGGGCAACGAACACACTCAGGACCTTCGCCCAGGCCGCGTGACCCACGCGAACGACCGCTTGTGCTGACTCTTCGAGCGTCCAGGGTGTTCTGAGAACGACCGCCATCCCAAGGATTGCGAACCCGATGATCAGCGTTCCGTAGAACCCGAGCAGTGAGCGCAGGACTTCGCCCAGCAACTCGCCGACCGCTCCCCCCGGCGACGCACCCCACACCGCCTGCGGCTCGACCAGCAGATGCCCGAGCGCCGCGCCCATCACCACGAGCACGAGCGTCGACCCCATGGTCGCCAAGCCGAGCATCGCCGAGCGGCGGCGGAACAACCGATAGGTGAGTAAGCCTCCCTCGAGCGGCAGGAACCAGGCGACCAGGCCAAACGCGAGCATCAACGCCCTGGCGAACCTGTGGCCGACCGGCCCCACCAGGTTCGCGCTGCCGTTTCGCGCGTCGTATGAGATCAACGCGAGGGTCAACAGTACGGTTGCGGTCAAGGTCAGGATCGCAAGGACGTCCTGCCGCCTG
>JAFDFW010000903.1 GCA_019309605.1 Deltaproteobacteria bacterium
AGCTATGGCTGAGCGTGATTTCTACAAGATTCTGGGGGTATCGCGCGAGGCAAGCCCGCAGGAGCTCAAGAAGGCCTACCGGAAGCTTGCCAAGGAGTTACACCCGGATCGCAACCCGGACGACAACGAGGCGGAGGAACGCTTCAAAGATGTCTCCGCTGCGTACTCGGTCGTTTCGGATGTCGAGAAGCGCAAGCTCTACGACCAGTTTGGGGAGGTGGGCCTTCGCGAAGGGTTCGACCCGGACGCATATCAGGCAGCGACCCAGGGAGCGGGCGGGTTCGGCGGATTCGACTTCGGAGACATCTTCGGCGGGCAGGGCCGAGGACGGGGTGGCCGGGTGGGCCAGGTCGACTTCAATCTCGAAGACCTGTTTGGCGGAGGCGGGCCTGGTCGCGGCGCCTACGTGCGCGCTCCACAAAGGGGTGGCGACATTCACTCTGAGGTGACGGTCGGCTTCCGCGAAGCCGTCCTCGGCTGCACCAGAGAGCTGAACCTCCGTTCGGCCCAGGGCGAGCGAACGCTGAAAGTCCGGATCCCGGCCGGGGTCCGGAATGAGGGCAAGATACGGCTTCGCGGGCAGGGAGGCCTGGGCACGAATGGTGGCCCGGCCGGCGATTTGGTACTCAAGGTCAAAGTGACGAAGCACCCCCACTTTTCGATGCGGGGAACGCAGCTCCACGTCAGAGTTCCCGTGACGCCGCTGGAGGCGTACGGCGGGGCCAAAGTAACGGTGCCCACGCCGGAAGGCAGCGTTCAGCTCTCCATCCCCGCCGGCTCCCAGAACGGCGCGAAACTTCGCCTTCGCGGCAAGGGTATCCAGCAGAAGGACAAGCCGAAGGGGGACCTGATCGCCCACCTGGAGATCGTGATGCCAGAGGGCCATTCCGATGAGGTGGAGGAGGCCTTGAAGACTGTGCAGGACGCTTTTGAGAAGGATCCCCGAGAGGGTCTCGATCTCTGAATGTTTCACGTGCAACAGTTCCCTGCGGGGCCGCGCCCGGGCCGGGACGTTTCACGTGAAACATCCTCCGGCCGGACGTGTTTGACCCCTCGGGAACCCTGGGCTTAGATCCCCGCAATGGCCTTCCAGACGCAAATTCGAGATGCTCTATCCCAGCTAGAAGCCGCCGGCCTCCTTCGTAGGCCCCTGCGGATTTCCGGCCCACAAGGACCCGAGGTCGAAATCGACGGGCGTCGCGTCCTTTGTTTCTGCTCCAACAACTATCTCGGTCTCGCGAACCATCCAGCCCTCGTCGAGGCCTCGGCTGCTTCCGCCCACCACGATGGCGTCGGCGCCGCTGCCTCCCGCTTGATCACCGGAACCATGGATTCACATCGGCAAGCCGAAGTGGCCTTCGCCGACTTCCTCGGCGCTCCCGCTGCCAACCTCGGAACGATCCAAGCGCTCGTCGGCCCTGGCGACGCGATCTTCAGCGACGCGCTCAACCACGCCAGCCTCATCGATGGCTGTCGCCTCTCGCGGGCAACCGTGCACGTCTACTCACACCGCGACTCAGACCACCTGGAGTCGCTCCTTCGAGAGCATCGGTCGCGTTCACGGCGCGCGCTCATCATTACGGACTCTCTCTTCTCCATGGATGGTGTGACCGCGCCCCTCCGCGATATCGCCACCTTGGCTCGTACTTTCGATGCGGGACTCCTGGTCGATGAAGCCCACGCGCTGGGCGTGTTCGGCCCGAACGGCCGAGGCCTCTCCGCCGCGATGGGAATCGAGCCGGATGTCGTCGTTGGAACGCTGGGCAAGTCCTTCGGAGTTGCCGGTGCGTTCGTCGCCGCAAGCGAAGCCGTCGTGGACCTCATCAGGAACCGCGCACGGAGCTTCGTCTATTCGACCGCACCACCACCCATGATTGCGCGGGCCGCAGTTGCCGCCTTGCAACTGGTACGCGAGGCCGACGACGCACGCACCAGCTTGCTCCGAAACGCCGAGCTCCTCCGCTCGGGTCTCCGCACCCTCGGCTTTGAGATCCCTGACGAAAACAGTCAGATTATCCCTGTTTTCATTGGGGACAACGAGCGTACAATGCAGCTCTCGGCGAAGCTTCTCGACCGAGGAGTCTTCGTTCAGGGGATCAGGCCACCGACGGTTCCTGCGGGCACCGCCAGGCTCCGGCTCACTCCAA
>JAFDFW010000253.1 GCA_019309605.1 Deltaproteobacteria bacterium
CGCTCCGGGTCGCCCACACGATCGCCGCCCTCGCTGAGTCGAGCGAGGTCCTCCCCGCCCACACCGCTGAGGCGTTGCAATACCGAGTCTTGGATCGCGAGCCCGCTTGAGGCTTAGCGCATCGCAAACATCAACCGACCGACACGACAAAGGAGCAACAGCACATGAAACAACCACTCAAGGCCGTCGATACACTCTTGCAGAGCATTGAAAAGCAGTTTGGCAAGGGCGCCATGATGCGGCTCGGCGACCGAAAGGCAGAACGCGTGCCGTGCATCCCCACGGGCTGCCCTTCACTCGACGAGGCGCTCGGTTGCGGCGGCTATCCCAAGGGACGGGTCGTCGAAGTGTTCGGACCCGAATCAAGCGGCAAGACGACGCTCACGCTGCATGCCATCGCCCAATGCCAAGCCATGGGCGGTGTCGCGGCGTTCATCGACGCCGAGCACGCGCTCGATATCTACTACGCACAAAACCTCGGCGTGAATGCGAAGGAGCTCCTGGTCAGCCAGCCCGATAGCGGGGAGCAGGCGCTCGACATCACGGAGATGCTGGTGCGAAGCGGGGCGGTCGACCTCGTCGTGATCGACTCGGTGGCGGCGCTCGTGCCACAAGCGGAGCTCGACGGCGACATGGGCGCCTCGCACATGGGCCTTCAAGCCCGCCTCATGAGCCAAGCGCTCCGCAAGCTCGCCGGCACTGCCCATCGCACAGGCACGACGATCGTGTTCATCAACCAGCTCCGCATGAAGATCGGCGTGATGTTCGGCTCCCCGGAAACGACCACAGGCGGCCACGCCCTCAAGTACTACGCCTCCATTCGCCTCGACATCCGCCGCATTGGCGCCCTCAAGCAAGGCGAGGAAATCCTCGGCAACCGCACGCGGGTCAAGGTCGTGAAGAACAAGCTCGCCCCTCCCTTCCGAAAGGTCGAATTCGACATCCGCTACGGCAAGGGCATCGACGCAGTGGGCGACCTACTCGACCGTGCCGTCGCCGCCGACGTCGTAGAGAAGAGCGGCGCCTACTACCGCTTCAAGGGCAAGAACCTAGCCCAGGGGCGCGAGAACACGCGGACCGCCCTCGAGAACGACAGCAAGGTCAGGGACGAAATCGCCGCGGCCCTGGCGCAACCGGGCGATGCCTCCAAGCGTGCCGCCTGAGATGACCATAGTCATTGACTATAGTCAATTCGCATGTTAATAGAAGGAATGGTGAAGGACGTGCGTGAAACGATCGTGATTTCCGAGTTCAAGGCAAAATGCCTGGGAATCTTGCGGCGTGTTCAGGAAACAGGCCGTCCTGTCATCGTGACGAGGAGGGGCCAGCGCATCGCGGAGATCCATCCGCCGGCCCCCGTCGAGTCCGGGCCCGAGTGGCTTGGGTCTTTCGCCGACCGGGGGCAGATCCTGTTGGCAGCGCCGAACGCGACGCTGTGGCTTTCCCCCATGTCGGTCTGGGAGACGAGCCTACTCGTCGAGCGCGGGCGACTCGAAGTCGACACGGATGCGCGCACCTGGATCCAAGATGCGATTGAGTCGAGCGGCGTCACCGAGGCTCCGGTCAATCACGAGGTCGCACTGCAGTCTCGCGAGGTGCTCGTGAAGCACGACGATCCGGCAGACCGCTTCATCGCTGCCACCGCGAGCGTGTATCAGCTCACCCTCGTCACAGCCGACGAACGTCTACTGCGCGGAAAGGGCTACGAGACGATCCGCGCGTAGCAGGTGGGGTCGTCTCATGGCGTCGGTTGAGATCCCCCAGACTTCCACGAGGTCTAGTCGAACCGATTCGACCAGATGTTCTCGCGCGTGCCGTCCACTTGCTCCCACACCGCCAGCGCATCGCCGCTCGGGTCGATGGCGACCTGGGAACCTTCCGCATTGCCCGCATTGTCCGTCTCGATGAGCTCGGCTATGCCCCAGCCGCCGGTCGGCGTATAGCGGTTCGACCAGATGTTGGTGCGCACGCCGTCCGGTTGGTGCCACACGGCGATCCCATTGCCGTTCGGGTCGACAGCCACTTGGGGATCAGACGCACTTCCCGCGTTGTCCGTCTCGATGCGCTCGGCTATGCCCCAGCCGCCGGTCGGCGTATAGTGGTTGGCCCAAATGTTGAGCCGCGCACCGTCGTCCTGGCTCCACACCGCCAGCGCACTCCCGCTCGGGTCGATGGCCACTTGGGGACGAATCGCACTGCCCGCGTTGTCCGCCTCGATGCGCTCGGCTATGCCCCAGCCGCCGGTCGGCGTATAGCGGCTCGACCAGATGTTGAAGCGCGTGCCCTCGTCCTGGGTCCACACGGCGATTGCATTGCTGCTCGGGTCGGTGGCCACTTGGGGACCAAATGCGTCGCCCGCGTTGTCCGTCTCGATGAGCTCAGCGGTCTCCCAGCCGCCGGTCGGCGTATAGCGGTTCGACCAGATGTTGAAGCGGGTACCGTCGTCCTGGCTCCACACGGCGACTGCATTGCCATTCGGGTCGACGGCCACTTGGGCAGCAGACACACCGCCCGCACTGTCCGTCTCGATGAGCTCGGCCGCCCCCCAGCCGCCCGTCGGCGTATAGCGGTTCGACCAGAGGTTCTGGTCCGCACCGTCGAAATGCTGCCACACGGCGACTGCATTGCCGTTCGGGTCAACGGCCACTTGGGAAGCTGCCGAGGTGCCCGCGAGCGTCTCGATGAGCTCGGCCGCCCCCCAGCCGCCCGTCGGTGTATAGCGGTTCGACCAGATATTCCGGTTCGTAGCGTCTGATTGGCTCCACACGGCGACCGCATTGCCGTTCGGGTCGACGGCCACTTGGGGATTAGACGCACTGCCTGCGTTGTCCGTCTCGATGAGCTCAGCGGTCTCCCAGCCGCCGGTGGGCGTATAGCGGTTGGCCCAGATACTGAACTGCGCGCCGTCTGATTGATGCCACACGGCAATCGCATCCCCGCTCGAATCGATGGCCACCTGTGGATTAGACGCCGTGCCCGCGTTCTCCGTCTCGACGAGCTCGGCCGTCCCCCAGTTGCCGTCACGGGTCGTGAAAATCCATTCATAGTCGGCGCCGAGCGTGCCGCCGGTGAGGCTCTCAACCTCTGTCGTCAGGGTCGCCGTGTATGTAGCGAGCAGCGCCAGAGAATTGTCGGGGGTGAACGCTGCGGTTTGTTCCGCAGCCAAGCTCACCACGCCTTGTAGCGCCTCTTGTCCTTGCTGCAGCGTGAAGGCTGTTGCCGTGACCGTCGTCTCCCGCAACGCGTCGTCAAACACCGCACTCACCGCCACGTCAGTTGCCACGCCGGTCGCCATGTCGGCGGGCGTCGTCTCCAACACCTGTAGCGCCTGCCCGCTGCTACCGCCGGTTCCACCTTCGGCGGACCCTCCACCGCCGCATGCCGCGATGCAAGACACCAGCAAGAACCAAGCCCAACCCCAACACGAAATGGATTGCTTCATCATGATTTCCTTGATCTCACTGCGAGCCACCGAGATCAACTGCGTCGATCCGGTACAACCTTTCGGGTTACTCACTGCGCCTACGCGCTTCCCCGAGAGTCGGCCCAGTGGTACTTCTCACAGACGGCGTCTTCAACGACCCTCAGCAAAGGACACGCCATGATCGAGAGTCGCATTAGGTTCGCCGTCGCGATTGCGACGGTTGTTGTGATGGTGGGGTGCGGGGGCACGAACTCTGGGTCGACCGGCGGCACTGGAGCCGCCGGAGGCACTGGTGGTATCGCGGGCACGGGCGGTGCTGCGGGCATGGGCGGTGCCTCAGGCATGGGCGGCGCTGCGGGCATGGGCGGCGCTGCAGGAATGGGCGGTGCTGCGGGTACGGGCGGCGCTGCAGGAATGGGCGGCGCTTCAGGAATGGGCGGCGCTGCGGGTGAAGGCGGAACGGGTGGTGTGATTCCCACGCGCCAGTGGGGAACGGCCATCCTCATCGAGGCAGGAAACGAAGATGCCTCGGGGCCACAAGTCGCGTTCGACGCATCCGGCAACGCCGTCGCAGTGTGGTTTCAGTCAGACGGAACGAACGGTCGCATTTGGGCGAGCTGGTATGTGCCAACTCAGGGCTGGGCGAACCCAGAGCTCATCAGCCCAGCCATGGTAACCTCCGCCGTCCCGAGAGTCGGGGCCGACTCGAGCGGCAATGCGATCGCGGTGTGGCGCCAACAGACCGGGCTTTTTGGCGCCTGGGCCAACCGGTACACCCCAGGCACGGGTTGGGGAACGGCGGAAGGCATCGGCGCGATCGACACAGCTGCTGGAGACTTCGCCATCGAGGTTGCGGTCAACCCCGACGGCGATGCGATGTCGGTATGGCACCAAGGGGACGGAATGCGTAAGAACATCTGGGCAAACCGATTCGCGTCAGTAGGCGGTTGGCAAACCGCAGAGCTCATCGAAAGCGAAAACGGAGGCGACGCCAAGAATCCGCAGGTCGCGGTGGACGCAAATGGGAACGCCATTGCGGTCTGGCAACAGAACGATGGAATGGACAACTACGCGGCCGCAAACCGCTACACGCCCGGCGGTGGTTGGGGAACGGACCTGAGCATCGACAACGCGCCGGGGGTTTCGTCGCGTCCACAGGTAGCGTCCGATGCGGCTGGGAACGCCATTGCGGTGTGGCCGGGCATAGGCGTTCGGGCCAACCGGTATGCGCAGGGCGTCGGTTGGGGGACCGCAGAAGACATTCGCAGCGATGTGACGGGGGGCCTAGGTGCTCCAGAAGTCGCCGTCAGTCCGGACGGTCATGCCATCGCCGTATGGCCGCAGACCGACGGCACCCGCGCCAACCTGTGGGCCAACCGCTACGAACCCGGAAGTGGCTGGGGCACGGCCGAGCTCATCGAGACGGACAACGCAGGCGGCGTGCAGTGGCCTCAAGTCGCGGTCGACCCAGATGGAAACGCAGTCGCCGTCTGGCACCAATCCGACGGCACGCGCACGAACATTTGGGCGAACCAGTACGTAGCCGACCTCGGCTGGGCCACCGCGGAGCTCATCGAGACCGAGGACTTGGGCGACGCGGAGCGTCCGCAAATAGCCGTCGACCCCGACGGTAACGCCATCGCGGTCTGGTACCAGGATGACGGAACACACATCAACGTGTGGGCCAATCGTCTCGAGTAGCGTCGAGTCGGGCCTAGAGCCCGAGGGTGCTGCAACTCACGGGAACCACTTGGCCTTGCAGAGGACCCCATCTCGCGGTCCCGGTCTCGAGAGAGGGGCCGTAGATCTCGAGGGGCTTAGACTCGCCCAGTGGAGCAGCGATCAGGTTCACGAAGCTCTCTGTCCCTTCGCAGGTGCCCACGAGTAGGAAGTTCTCAGCCGGGGCTCCGCCAGTTTCGTAACCCCGCGCCGTCCCGTGGACGGAGCTGATCCGAACTGACTTTCCCGGCTGTGTCACTTTGCAGGTTGGTTTAACTTCCACCTTGAAGTCGATATAGCCTGTCGTGTCGGCGAGCGTGAAACAGAGTGTCTGGGCAAACGCCGAGCTCGACAGCAGAAATACGACAACA
>JAFDFW010000254.1 GCA_019309605.1 Deltaproteobacteria bacterium
GCAACGGAATCCACGAGAATGCAAGGACGCACAGAAACACCCACAGAAAAGAAGGAAGATGCACGGTGCATAACTGCGGCAAGGTGGAGTTTTGTCTGCCAACAAAACTGCAAGTGCCTCGCGCGAACATCTCTTATGTTCACGCTCGACACTTGATGAACGCGCTCAACGCCTTCGGCTCATTCGCGCGTGCGAGGCGACGTTCCTGCTCGACAATGCGATCGCGATGTCTATGCTCATTGTGTGGGGGAGCTAAAGCATCGAATCACTGTGCGACTCACTGACGCGCACGCGGCCCACCTCGAAAACCTAGCAGGAGCAAGCGGGCTCACGCGCAACGAAGTTATGCGACGCGTGCTCTTGAACGTCGATGTTCCGAGCGCGCGTGCCCGGCAGGAAGTGCAAGATATCCTCAGGATTCAACGGGAGCAAAACCGTCTCGGAGGTTTGCTCAAGAAAGCACTCACAGAGCGCGAGGAGAAGGCATCGCTGCGCCGAACCTTGGTCGAAGTCGAACGCAATGGGGCCGAGCTCAGGCGTGTCCTCGCGCACCTTGTCCGCTCCCGATGATCATCACGCCCAAGCAGCCAAGAGACAACAAGACGGTTTCTCGTCTCTCGAAGCTCGTCCCGTACATGCTGCGAGGAAAGGGAGAGGAGCGATGCACCTGGTACATGGCCGGGAACCTAGAGGGTCTCGATCGCCAACAGGACGCGGGACTGGCGGTCGACGTGATGGAGTTGCTCCAAGAAGGCAACACGAGGGCTAAGGGTAACAAGACCTATCACCTGGTCATCTCGTTTCACCCAGAGGACCGGCGCCTGGCGCCAGCCGAGCTCGAGGGCGTCGTTCGCCGCGCTGTGGGGGCGGCGGGGTTAGACGAACATCAATACATCGCGGTGCGCCACAGCGAGCAGGAGCACGAGCATCTTCACGTCGCGGTGAACAAGATTCATCCGGAGACACTGAAGATCCATCACCCTTACAAAGCCATCCACGCGTATCAAGCCCTTGCGACCATCCTCGAAGAAGAGCTGGGCCTGCACAGAATCGACCGAACGAGGAGTCCTTTGCAAAGCCACAGAGCCCGAAACTTCGAGGCGCATCAGGGCCTCGAGAGTTTTTCGAGCTGGGCCTGTCGATGCATCGGCGACGCCATAGAGCTCGATCGCATTCGGTCGTGGGCAGTTCTTCATGAAGAACTGAAGCGTTTCGGCGTACGTGTGGTGCGGCGTGGCAATGGGCTCGCGATCGTCGATGGGACGAGGCCGACGGTGGCGTGCAAGGCATCGGCATTGGGACGTGGTTGGTCCAAGCAAAGGCTCTGTGCGCGATACGGCGAGTTCGTTCCGGGTCCGAAGGCCGCCGAGGTTGCGCGCGAGCAAGTGCACGCCTACGTGGAGCGCCCACTCGGGCGGCCACGGGATGATGGCCTCTGGCGCGAGTACCAGGATGTACTCGGCGCGGCGCGGAGTCGCCGAGACGAGCAGCGCGCGGCGTTGTCCTCCAGGGCCGACGAAGCCCGAGCTGCGCATCGACGGCAGTTCAAGCTGAGGCATCACGCCATCGCCGCGATGCCCATCCCTGGGTGCGACAGACGCAAGCTGTATAAGACGCTCTCTTTCGAACGAAACGCGGCCAAACGCAGGCTTAGTGCAAAGATCAAAGAGTGGCGGGCGGCGAGCGTTCACGGACACCCGGGATCCTGGAAGGAGTTCTTAGCCACGCTCGCTGCTCGCGGAGACCAACGAGCAATCCGGCGACTTGCCCGCAACTCCGGAGCATTGGCGATCAAGAGCAGAGACAAACAGGTTCGGGCCATGCTGTCTCGTGGTTCGCGGTCGAGTCGGGGGAGCATCGTTCACAATCTGCCAGGCGGCGTACGGCTCCGAGAGTCGGCCGGATCGGTCGAGCTACTCGGCGAGGCCCGCGATAATGCGCTCGAACAGCTGGTAAGTGTCGCCAAGCAAAGATTTGGGTCGAAGCGCGTCACGCTCCTCGGACGCAAGAATGTTCAACGGAGACTGACGGAGATGGCCGCCGAGCGAGGGTTGGAAATTGCTGAAGAGCGTCAGCGCTGACGGTTCCGGTTGCTGGCCTCAAGTAGTCGAACGACAAACCTGATTGTCGCACACGTTTCGCGAGACGGATTCGCACTGACGACCTTCGGGCTATGAGGTGAAAAGCCCAGGCTTTCGCACCCCATCACAACACACCGGAATCACTTAGAAACCTCAAACGTGACCGGGACTTGCCCGCATCGCCGTGTTCACGGTTCGTCACTTCATGTCATCCGATTTCACATCGCCACGTCAACGTCAGGTCAACGAACGGTCGTAGTTAAGACTCGCAGATGTCAGCGATCGCGAGTTCTGCGCAATTTGGGAGTGGTGATATGGAACATGCTTGGACCGCGGTCTCGCATGCAGCTCTCAATTCGCTGTTGTCCGCACACATCCCCGTATTACAGGAACCGCCGCCACCGGTGTTGCCCGTGCCTGGGTCCGTAGTCTCATCGTCACCGCAACCGACAACGCCCATGGTGCCTACCAGCAATGCGATCATAAAGAGTCTGCTTAGTTTCATGGTTTCCTCTCCTCTGCTCTAGCCGAGCCCCGTTTTAGTACCACCTGTGATGTAGGGCCAGCAATACGCGTCTAGTATTCAGTTTCCGCAAAAACACCTCACGCACACGATAGGAAGCGCGCGTATGCCTAGAGGACGGCGCGGCAAAGCCCAAGGTTCTTGCCGAAGTTCCTCTAGTGAAAAAGCGCGACAAGGCCGTCTGCGACTCAATCCGATAGCGCGGCGTTGGTCGTCGCAACGCGGCTTCCTGTAGCGCTGATTTCCTTCCGCGAGTACGATTCCGACGTTCTCATGATTTCGGCAGAGTTCGATGACTTCGACGCCTTCGCGACCACTGTCGGCGAAGTGGACGGCGTTATGCTGCTCCAGAACCCAACGCGCCGTAGCTGGAGCCTCAGCGCCGCGGACCTCTCTGGGGTTCACATCCAACTGGGGCGCCTGGGCAGCGGCAACATCTTCGAGGGGCAATCCTGGGCCCATGGAACTGTGTTCTACCTACCGCTCACAGACACATGCACCTATTTGGGATGGGGAACACCCATCGAAAAAGATGCAGTCATGATTGCGGCGCCGAGCACTGATTTTTTGATCAGCACGGCGTTCGAGCACGACTGGTGCTCGATTTTCGTTCCGACCGTCGATTTCGCCAGTGGAAGCGACCGAGACGAGCCGTCGTTGACTTCAGAAAGGGTAACCTCTCAAATCACGCGCCCCAACCGTCAAACCGCGGATCGGTTTCGTACGTCTGTGTTGGAGCTGATGGCCATCGCCGCCAAGTACCCACGATTCGAATCCTCACTTGCATCGATCACCGCTGCGGCGGGATTGCGACAGCTGACGAATGAAATTCTCGGGCAGCCACAAGCGGGCGAGCCTCAGCGGACCGGACGACCTAAGGTCTCACGACGGGAAATCATCCGTCGGTCCTCTGAGCTGTTCGAGGAGCAGTCCGCCAAGCTCCTGTCCGTGGGCGAATTGGCCACAGCCGCCAAAGTGTCCGAACGAACACTCCAAACGGCCTTCAAGGAGCGCTACGGAGTAGGGCCGGCTCAGTACCTTCGACTCAGAAACCTTCACAGGGTTGAGCGTGCCTTGCGTGCAGCGGATCCCGAAGAGACAACCGTTGCCGAGGTGCTCTTTCAACACGGGGAGTGGCAGTTTGGCCGTTTCGCTGCGCGGTATCGCCGACTGTTTGGCGAGCTCCCGTCGGAAACCCTGCAAGCCCGTCGTCCTATTGTGCAGGTGCCGTCAGACTGACAACCGCGCACGGCGAGCTTGAACCAGGACGACCAAGAGGAGAGTCTTCATGGTGCGGTCAGGAAGATTCGACCTCCTGTTTCACGGCAGCGAACAGCGCGTGCATCGACCACGCTTCAGCAAGCTCCCGATTCACATCGGGGATTTGTGACATTGTCATAAGAATGTCCGGTAACGCGTTTTGTTCGCGTTCTTTGGACGTGTTTTGATCGATACCTGTCCGCGAAACCGTTCGAGAATCGTCGGAACCGGGTGAACTGCCGGCTGTTCGATTCCAAGCGTCCTCTGGCTAGGCGGCAGCCCTAGGCTCAGGGCACTTCGTCGAAGTGGTGGAGTCCACCAGCTACGCCGCGATCACCACCTCCATCGGCACCCCAAACTCCACCGGACAACGCTGTGCGTAACGGGCCCCCGCAACCAATGGTCAAGGCTGGCTCTTTCTGAGCTGGCCTTTTTCCTTTTTGGGCCGGATTCAGCTGATTAGGAATCGAACA
>JAFDFW010000255.1 GCA_019309605.1 Deltaproteobacteria bacterium
GCGCTCCAGCAGGTAGTCCCGATGCTCTTCAACGAGTCTCATGGAACGTCGCAGCTCCATGAACGTCATGTTCTTGTAGTATGCCATCGTCACAGGCTTCAACCAATACTTCACCGTGCCTCCGCCTCGCTCCACATGAACATGCGGTGGCTCCCATCCCTCGTCGCTGAAAAAGAACACGCGGAACCCCTCTCGCCGCAGCACGGTTGGCACGCGCTTCCATCGACCACCCCCGCGGGAAGTTGCCCAGAAACGTGAAAAAAGACGGGTCGCGCAGCCCGTCCGCAACACGCCGCGCCACCGGCCGAAAGCATGCGCACTTCCTCGACTGCTCCTGCTACTTGAAGCAGCCAAGGTTTGAGTGTAGTTTATAGGCTCTTCCTCGACTGCTCCTGCTACTTGAAGCAGCCAAGGTTTGAGTGTAGTTTATAGGCTACATGCAACTCAATGGCCACCCCCGAGACCAAAGTTCTGGTCTACAGCACGCGCGACGGGCGCTGCCCACTCGACGAGTGGTTGCATGCGCTAAAGGATGCCCGCGCGCGAGCCAAGATCCGAGCCCGTATCGCGCGCCTTCGCATGGGGAACTTCGGCGACTGCAAACCCGTGGGGGAGGGCGTGCACGAGCTCCGCGTCCACTATGGCCCCGGCTACCGAATCTACTTTGGCAGGCAGGGGAGGGCAGTCGTCGTCCTCCTCTGCGGTGGCCACAAGGGCCGTCAGCCCAGGGACATCGCCCGCGCCCAGCGCTACTGGAGGGAGCATAGAAATGCCAACAGTCCCCTATCTTGATCTGCTGCTCAAACGGCTCCAAGACCCCGCCGAAGCAGCCGGCTACCTCACCGCCTGCTTCGAGGAATCTGACGAGGTGTTCCTCCTCGGCCTGCGCGACGTCGTCGCTGCACGTGGCGGCATGGCCGAGCTCGCAAACGCTACCGGCCTCAATCGAGAAACCCTCTACCGGACGCTCTCGGAGAACGGAAACCCCCGGCTCTCCAGCCTTGGTTTGATTATCGAAGCCCTGGGGCTGCGCTTGAGCATCGAGTCATCCGAGGATGGCCCACGAGCGGCGTGACCCGCACCCCACCAACCCAACCAACCCCTACAATCGCCCCCCGCGCTCACTCGTCCACCTCGCACTTTGACCATCGAACGTTCGTGCTCCGGAGCCCGAGTCCCCGACCGACAGGTCATAGCCGTCGCCGTTGGGCTGGTAGTCGACCGCATCCGTCCAGAGTTGGTCCCACTGGCCAAGCGTCTCGAGCTCCTCGAGGTCTCTTGGATATGCCCCGGTGCGCGTCTTGTGAAGCTCGACGTGCGCAATAGCGGACTTGAAGTTTTGGTCTCCGAACTCTTGATCCGGCCACTTGGGTAGGGTGCAGCCACTGGTTGCGATCAGGAGGCCAAAACCCCCGATGAACAGCCGCACGCGACCCGCTGCCATCGTGATTGAGTTGGGGCGTCGGAGCATGGTCGGCAGAGTATCACCAACGCCGATCTGTAGAACCGCCCAGTGGCCGGGTCCATCGCATCTCCTTTTCTGAAGTGCCCGAGCGCCGTCCGACAGTCGCAGTGTGATCTGGCACACGCCTGCCGGGCTAGGGCTTCAACCAATCCACAACCGAGGACGGTGGCTATTCCGTATTCCTCGAGATCGCCCCGCTCCACATCGCACGCGGAAGGCGCCCACCGAGGCGCGACGCCATCGACCCATGTTACCGTCCCGCCGATGGATCTCGGCCCCCAATACACAAAGGACGACGGGTTCACAGCGCGCATGCGTTTCCACCAGAGCTGGTACCGCGCGTCCGTTCTCGCCGTTCCGTGCGGACCGGGTCCGCAGGCCCATCACAAATCGACGTACGGCAACATGCTCAACAAAGAAGACGGTGACCGCGGGCTGAACTTCCTATCCCCGGAGATAGCGGCACTGGCAATGGCGCGACAAAAGGAGTTCCCTCGCGGGATCCAGAGGCATCGGCTTCTATGCAACATGCTTTCGAGCCAACCGATGTGCTTCAACCTATTTGCTCCAATGGCCATGGACGAGCAAATCGGTTGCGCGCTTGTGAGCGCAATGCTCGATGGAGTCCCCGTCAGCAGAATCCGTCGAGTCGTGTTCGAGCACGCTCCAACTCCGCGCAACGATTACTTGGGAGACGCCACGGCATTCGACGCTTTCGTGGAGTTTGAGTCGTCGGACGGCTCTGTGAGTTTCGTCGCTATCGAAACGAAGCTTACGGAGAGCTTTTCACAGAAGGCCTATTCGATTGATGCGCGGCCCCTGTACCGGCGATGGGTGGATCATTCCGAGGCTCCGTGGAAATCGGATCGGCGCCAACACCTGGGCGCGCGTGAATACAATCAGCTGTGGAGAGACCACGCGCTTGCTTTCGCACTTCACATGAATCATCGCGATCGGATTTCGAATGGCTCACTCGCTCTAGTGCGCCACTCCATGGACGAGAAGTGCCAGCACGCCGTCGACGCCTACACTAGCTGTCTAACGCCCGGCGATAGCGGTTTCCTCGATCGCACGCTTGCGGACCTTGCGCGTCGCTGGAGGCCCGTAGTCGATGGTACATCGTGGCGAGGATGGCTGGAGGAGTTCGAGACGCGGTACGTCAACCTCGCCGCCAGCCAAGCCTTGTGGGACGCCAAGTCATGAGTGCGAGGTATCAACGGGCGCCATCGGCTCCCCTACTGAGCCTATTCGCTCCAGACCAGCTCTTTGGTCGACTTCGAGAGCCCTTGGACATGAGAGTTGGCAATCGGACTGTCGCGCTCGATGTGCAGTTTCGGGAGCGCGACGGGGTCATGCTCTACTGTGGTCAGACACGCGTTCTCTGCCTCCATCCCAAAGGCGATGATTTCGTAGCCGATGCACACCCGACGTACACTGGGCAGGAATGCGCCGCTGAGATGCTGCGGCGCTGGACGCCTGCCGATACGCCGAGCGCCTTTGGAGACGCGCTGCAGCGCTACCTCGCCGCTCTTCAGGTTGGTGAGCGGTGGGTCCGCAAGGAAGGCGCCGTCCAGGTTCGATGGCTGGGCAACGACACGGCGAGCCTTGGTGAGCCACCTTGGCTTCCGATCGATCGCGAGGTGGTTCTAGGTCACGCTCCGAAAGAGGAGCGTCAAGCCTCGCTCAAGCCAGACACCTTGGAGCGCGCATGGGAAGCGCTCTGCAACTTGGCCAGCGTAGAGGGTTGGAAGGCACCATCCGCTCCTGGGGCCGCCAACGAAGTCGACCAGCTTGCTCTCTCACACGACGGCAAGCGGTTGATTCTGGTCGAGCTTAAGCACAAAGCAGACGGCTCAGCGGCCGTGTACGCGCCTTACCAGGTCATGCGGTACGTAGCGGAGTGGGCAGCCGCACTTGAAGGTCCAACTGCCGGCGAGATTGGCAACGGCGTCAACGAGCTCGCCCGAGCCAAATACGCCATTGGACTCCTCAAAGAACCCCCCGTCCTCGTCGAGCACCCAGAAATACAGCCTATCGTCGCCTTCAACGAACCCCCGACGAAAGAGGTTCAACGGCGGCTCCCGAAAGTGGTCCAGATCCTCCGAGACAACCTCCCCGGGCCATCAATCGAGAAGCTAGAGATTTGGTGCTGGCCCGACGGCCGCCCCCCTGAACGACTCAACCTTTCTTGAGGTCAACACGGTTCGAGCACGTAGAATCCGGTGGAACGCCAATGACCCGCATGATCCCCGAAACCATCCACTCCTCGGTCCAAAGCACCGCCGAAAAGCGCATCTTCGAAGTCATCCGAGACGCCCCCAACACAGACAACTGGGTCTGCCTCCACTCCCTCGGCCTCGCTCACCACGAAACAAAGCGCCGCGCCGAGATCGACTTCGCCCTCATCACCCACCACGGCATTTTCATCCTCGAAGTCAAAGGCGGCCGCCTCAAACGCCGCGCAGGCACCTGGTACTCCGTCAACAAGCGCGACGAGCTCCACAAGCTCAACGAATCCCCCTTCGACCAGGCCTCCTCCGCCATGTTCGCCCTCCAAAAGCGAATCCGCGCCCACTTCAAGAAGAACACCCCCCAAGCGGACGCCCTCTTCGGCTACGGCGTCCTCACCCCCGACATCACCTTCGACCTCGACAGCCCCGAGTCGAGTCGCGAGCTCGTCTACGACCGCCGCGACACCGAGAAACCCTTCACGACCTACATCAACCGCCTTGCCGAGTTCGCCCGCGCTGCCGAAGCCCGCGAAAAGCGCCCAGCCCTCAAACCCGACGCCATCGACGCCCTCGCCGACTTCCTCCGCGGCGACTTCGACTTCATCCCCTCCCCCGAGCTCGTCATCGACGACGTCCGCAAGCAGCTCAACGACCTCACCAAGGAACAGCGCATCGTCCTCGACGTCCTCCAGGATTCCGAGCGCGTCCTCGTCGACGGCGGCGCCGGCACAGGCAAAACCCTCCTCGCCATCGAAGCCGCCCAACGCATGGCCCGCGAGGGCAAGCGCGTCCTGTTCCTCTGCTTCAACAAGCTCCTCGCCGCCCGCCTCGAACACCGCATCGCCGCGAAGTCCTACAAAGGCGAGCTCGTCGTCCGCCACCTCCACCGCCACCTCTTCGACCTCATCGAGGGCACCGACTGGGAGCCCGTCGTCACCGCCGCCATCGAGCGCGACCAGCAA
>JAFDFW010000256.1 GCA_019309605.1 Deltaproteobacteria bacterium
GGGACACGAGTTCGTAGAGCGCGAGAACCCTGTCGACCTGTTCGGTGGCTTTCGCTTTAGCCGCGAACCGGATTATTTCTCGTTCGCCACCCTCTTTCAGCCAACGATTTGGCTAGCGGACCGGGCGACCATGTTTCGCGGTCGAATCAGCTACCGGCACGACGAAATAGGCCAGACTTTCCGGGGTGGATCGCAGCAGCGGCCGGGCAACATGGGGGGCACGAACGCCGACCGATTCCGGGAAACCCTCGACGCTATTTCACTCGCCGCCGGCTGGGAGCAAGTCCTGTCGCGCACGCTCATCCTGGAGGTCGGATACGACTTCACATACCAGTGGGGCTTCCTCGCCAATCCGTACCGCTCGGTGTTGGGCGGACAACGCCCGGAAGAACATCCCGATCAACGCTTCCGCCATCTGCTGATGTCACGGCTAGCTTGGTACATCCCGAAGTCGCGCACCTCGCTGCAGGTTCTGTACCGGTCGTACTTGGACAACTGGAAGCTCAGCGCGATCAATCCGGAGTTCCGCATCTACCAAGAGATGTCGCCGTTCTTCCAAACCCGCTTGCGCTACCGTTACGTCGCCGTTCTTCCAAACCCGCTTGCGCTACCGTTACTACACCCAGACCTCGGCATTCTTCTACGAGAGCAACCCCAACGACTACACCTTCACAGATCAGTACGTCACCGCAGACCCAAAGCTGAGCGCCTTCCACGTCAACGAGCTCGGCATCCAATTCCTCGTCCTTGGCGCCTTCCTCGAAGGCAAAGCCCACCGCTCAATCGCCGGCGCCCAGTTCGACATCAGCTTCAACTACCGCTGGAACACCAACGCCTTCGGCAACCAGATAGTAGCCCAAACAGGCCTACGCATCCCCTTCTAGGGGGACACTCTCCCCCCTCCCAACCCCCCGAAACCAAAGGAGTCCTGGCGCAAAGATCGCAGCGCCCGTTACCCCTTAGGCGCTGCGATCTTTGGCGCAGAACCGCTGTGATTCCAAGGAGTTGTGGTGGTGGAGAGTGTCCCCACTCTGATGGAGGATGCGTGGAGTAGGTGGCGTTGGGTTTCTAGGGGGGGGCCTCCGTAGAGGGGGTCGCCTAGGAGGGGGTGGCCTATTGACGCGAGGTGGGCTCGGATTTGGTGGCGTCGAGCGCTGTTGGCGCGGAGTTCTACTAGGGAGCCGTGGGGGGCGGGGGTGCTGCTGAGCACCTCCGTTTTGGCGGGTTGGGCTCGGAGCCGTTTGATTTCTCGTGGGTCGGTGCAGCTTCGGACTTTGCGGCGGTCGTGCGGGTCGTTGGCGATTGGCGTGTCGATGACGAATGGTGCGGGGACGATGCCCTGGCAGCGGGCGAGGTACGTCTTTTCGATCTCGCCGGCTTGGAGTTGTCTGCGGAGCGCGTCGAAGGTTTCCTGATCGCGGGCCGCGAGCATCGCGCCCGAGGTGTCCTTGTCGAGCCGATGAAGGATACCGGGCTCGCGTCTGCTGTAACCGACGTCGCGCATTTCTGGATAGCGCGAGACCAACGCGCCGGCCAAGGTGCCGACCTCGCCTTGTTTCAGGGGATGACTCGGAGCTCCCGCAGGTTTGTCGACGATGACGTAGCCCTCGGTTTCAAGGAGCACCTCGAGCGGGAAATCCGGGTCGGGCGAGGCGTAAAAATCAACCGACCCGGGAAGGCTCTCCACGGTGACTCGGTCGCCGAGGGTCACCGTGTGACTCTTCTTCACCCTGCGCCCATCGACCCGGACGCCGCCCTCTTCGATGAGCGCTTTGGCCCTGGCCCGGCTCAGCTCCGGAATTCGGCGGGCGAGCACGAGATCGACCCGCTGCCCCGCGTCCTCCTCTCCCATCTCGAGCTCGACGTCCGACATCTGCCTCCCCTCCCACACTCTGAGACACTTTTCCACGCCGTTTGCGCCAAGAGGCGGCGCGTCTACAATCCAAAAACCTGTGTCCAAGCGAGATTATTACGTGATTCTCGAAGTCAGCCGCACTGCAGGCGGCGACGAGATCAAGCAAGCCTATCGTGCGCTCGCGATGAAGTACCACCCCGACCGCAACCCGGATAACCCGGCGGCCGAGGATTCCTTCAAAGAGGCAAGCGAAGCGTACGCCGTCCTGAGCGACCCCGACCGCCGCAAGCAGTACGACCGCTTCGGTCACGCGGCGTTCGAGACCGGGGGCCCTGGCTTCGAAGCCGGTGACTTCGGCGCCGTGAGCGATATCCTCGAAGGCCTGTTCGGAGAGGTGTTCAGCGGCGGGCGCCGCAAGCGACGTGGGGGTCGTGACCTCACCTTCGACTTGGAGATCTCGTTCGTCGAAGCCGCACTCGGCGTCGACAAGAAGATCGACGTCAATCGTCCGGCGCCTTGCGCGACCTGCAGCGGCAACGGCGCAAAGCCCGGCACACCCGTTCACACGTGCAACGTCTGTCAGGGTCGCGCGCAAGTGAAGTATCAGCGCGGCCTCTTCGCTGCGGCGCGGCCATGTCACGCGTGCCGCGGCACGGGCAAGAAGATCCCGACGCCGTGCGACACCTGCAAGGGCACCGGTAGCAAGCTGCGCTCCGAACCGATGAACGTGAAGATCCCCGCCGGCGTACAAGACGGTGCGGTCCGCACGGTCCGAGGCGCGGGCGAGGCCAACCCGGGCGGCAACGGCGACCTTCACATCAATGTCAAAGTCACCGATCACTCGTTGTTTCAGCGCGAGGGCGCAGACATCCTGGTGTCGATCCCGATTTCGTTCCCTCAGGCGGTGCTCGGCGCCAGCATCGATGTTCCGACGCTCGATGGCAAAGTGCTGATGAAGGTCCCTCCCGGCACCCAGTCCGGGAAGATATTCCGCCTGCGGGGCAAGGGAATCCCCGTTTACGGAGGCTATGGCAAAGGTGATCAGCTCGTGACGGTCGTCGTCGAGGTGCCGCAGGAAGTGAGCCGGCGCCAGCGGAAGCTCATCACCGAGCTCGCCCAGGAGATCGGCGATGACACGCACCCGCAGCAAGCAAGCTTCCTCAAAAAGCTCCGCGGCCTGTTCGACGCCTAGCTGGCTGATTACTTGCGCTCGGGCCCGAGCTTGCCAAGGTACGCGCATGCGAACCGCAGCTCTATTCATTTTAGCCGGAGCACTCCTCGTCGGGTGCCCCAAAGAAGATGCGCAGACCAAGAGCCAAGGCGAAGAAGTCCCAGCGCCGGCTCAGAAGGAGGTCACAGAGGTGACTCAAAAGGAAGGAGAAGCGCCCTCTCAGTACACTGTTGAGCTCGACACCACCAAAGGTGCAATCGTGATCGACGTTCGTCGCGACTGGGCTCCGCATGGCGCCGACCGCTTCTACGAGTTGGTGCAAAACGGCTACTTCACCGACGTCGCGTTCTTCCGTGTCATCAACGGTTTCATGGCGCAGGTCGGCATTAGCGGAGATCCGGCGCTCAACGTGGAGTGGCGCGCAAAGCGCATTCCCGACGACCCGGCCAAGGCCAGTAACACCCGTGGCACCGTCACCTTCGCAACTTCGGGTGCCAACTCGCGCACGACGCAATTCTTTCTGAACTTCACCGACAACTCCCGCCTGGATGGGATGGGCTTCGCGCCGTTCGGTAAGGTCAAAGACATGGCGCCAGTCGAGGCACTGTACGACGGCTACGGCGAAGGAGCCCCGAGCGGCGCTGGTCCCGACCAAGGACGATTGCAGGCGGAGGGTAATACCTACCTCCGAGCGAGCTTCCCGAAGCTCGACTACATCAAGAGCGCCAAAATCATCGAATGACGCGGTCGGTAACGAGTCCGGCGTCGACGTGAAAATCGACCCGATCGTTCTCGAGTAAGATGAACTCCGGATGCGTCGTCGTCAGGAACACCTGACCGCCCGCATGGCTCAGCACTTCGAAAAATCTACGGTTTCTGCGTCGATCGAGCTCGCTCGAGACGTCGTCCAGCAAGAGGATTGGCACCCTGCCAGTCCGCTCGCTCAAAAGGTCGAGCTCGGCGGTTTTGAGCGCGAGAACGATAGTCCGATGCTGCCCCTGCGAGCCATGATGGCGCGCACCTACCTGATCTAGTCGCAGCTCTAAGTCGTCTCCGTGGGGACCGTCCGCCGTGAAACCACGCGCCCGGTCTTTGTCGTACGAGCGCTCGAGCGCCTCCGCGATCATTTCCTCGATCGGTTCGACGCGCGGCAGGTAACGAACCGCAAGTGGAGTATCACCAGCGAACACATCGCTGAACGCACGCACCACTCTGGGTGCAAGGTCGGCGATCAGCCGCCGCCGAGCCTGCCCTACGACCGCCCCTGCCTTGCTGAGGATGGCGTCATACGCCCGAACGGACCGTCGGTCGCTACGTTCATCCTTGAGCAGGCGGTTGCGGCTCCGAAGGGCCTTCTCGTAGCTCGCGAGCGTCGAGCCGTAGATCGGATCCATTTGCTCGAGCATTCGATCCAGGAACGCACGTCGCTTGTCCGGCGCACCTGAAGCAAGGATCAGGTCTCCCGGATGAAACAACACCATCCTAACGGTCTGATGCCACATGCTCGTCGAACGCGGACGTTTGCCATCGAGTTGCAAGCGTCGTCGTTGCGAGCGACCGATGTCGATTCGTAGCTTGTGAGGCGCCGGGCCACCTTCCAAGCTCGCCTCGAGCAACGCGCTATCGGAATCGAGCGCAATCAAGTCGTCGGTCTTCGCCCCGCGGAAGCTCTTCAAGGCGCCTAGGTAGTAAATCGCCTCGAGGAGGTTCGACTTCCCGGCCCCATTATCGCCGTGGATCACATTGAAGTGCGATCCGGGCTCAAACGCGAGTGCTTGGAGGTTTCGAAAGCCATGCGCGCGCAACGCCGTCA
>JAFDFW010000257.1 GCA_019309605.1 Deltaproteobacteria bacterium
TAATCGTGAGGTAGTTTGCGATTTCCTTCGTCAGCGCCGTGGGCCGCAGCTCAATCCTCGAGACCCCGTCTACCGGCTTGCTCAGTTTCACATCCTGCCATGCGTCGTATGGGCCATGCAGTGTCACCCGTTGCCGGCTCAACTGCTCCTCTTCGGACCCGAACAGCGTGACCGTTACGATTCGAGGCACGGTGTAGCCGGATCCACGAATTGGCGAGTAAACGCGCAGTCGTGAGACCCGTGAGGGCTGTCCGAAGAAATAGTCGAGGGCAACGTCAACCACCGCGCCCGATCGGGTGCTCCAATACGTCTGCAGATTCGCATCATGCG
This sequence comes from Deltaproteobacteria bacterium, assembly GCA_019309605.1. Taxonomy (GTDB): domain Bacteria; phylum Myxococcota_A; class Polyangia; order Polyangiales; family Houyiibacteriaceae; genus SG8-38. Next base: position 331 of record JAFDFW010000257.1, read on the forward strand.
ATTTCTGGGCACCGTACCCGCCCCCGTATTCGCTGCTCGCACGCGCGAACGTAATTTTGATCTTACTCGGTCCGAGAGGTTCGGTGACGGCGGACGCGGGATCGCTCGTGATCTCTGCAGAAATCGTCCCGGTCGCCGCGGCGGCCGAGAACGTCGCACCCTTGTACGTACCGAGGTTGCGGCCGTTCTTTGGGTCCACCGCCTTAGCACTCGCGAAGCGGATGGGCGCCGGTTGAAGTTTTCCATCCAACGCGCGAATCGGTCCCACCACGGCTTGCAGAATGAAGTCGACCTCACGCTTCGCATGCGTCCTCAGATACGCATCGGCGCTCGACTGCGACATGGGAAGCGTCGTGATCCGATCAGCGTTGCCGCCCTGAATATCTGCCTTGAACGTCCCACGCGGAGCCAAGTCCTCACCCTTGGTCGCGTGATCGACCGCCTGACAGATGGACTTTGGTGCTCGCAAGAGTGGGTTCACGGGTTCCACTTCGATGGGGAACGCCTTCGCGTCCCGGTCGTACTGGCCCAATGTGCCCCTCGTCTTCAGCCTTACCTTAACCGTCTTTGAAGCGGTCTCGGCTTCCCGAAGCCCCTTCTGAAAGATCACGCGGGCTTCATTGGTGAGCTGTCCACGCGTCGCCGAGTCGTTCTTGGCGGCCTGCCACTGCTTCGAGTAAGCGCCGCACTCCGCGCTGGCCGAACTACCCCCGATCTTCCCAGGCGGGATGGAAAATACTTTATAGTAGTCGACGGCAACGGCATCGACGTTCACGGCGGTAGCATTCGACGCGAGATACGCCCGGTATATCGCCGCGTACTCCGACTCCGCCGACCCGAGTGGAAACTCGCCGTTGGCCTTCGGCGCTGGCTTCGTCATGGTGATCGTGAAGCTGTCTGACTCGGTCTGTTTTCGAGGCTTGGGCTTCGGCTTCGGCTTGGGCTTCGGCTTCGGCTTAGCGTTCGCCTTCTCTTTCTGCGCTGCCTGCTCGTGCTGGTCCTTCTTTACATTGTCGACGAAACCGCTGAAGTCGGCCCGCGAAAGTGTGGTGAAAGCGGGAACCATGAAAAGGGCAGCCAGAGAGACGAGAAGGATCTTACGGTTCACTAAATTCTCCATTCTCGCGCTGGACGGCGGGCCAGCGTTCTCTATTCAGCCGCCCACGTGCCATACGGTCACCACAAATCACGCCAGGCAGGGCCGGGCACCGATGTTCGCGGACTCCGCGGATTCTGGTCAAGCAGAAAATTGGTCTGCTGCCGACTGCCGCCGTAAGCGGGCGGCGGCGAGGGCGTGTGGTAGGAACGACGCTATGGCGCGCTGAGCGGGAGGTGGCGACGCAGAAGTCGGGGTGGACTTGCGGGCGTGCTCTGTATCGAAAGTGATGAGGTCGTGTGGCCTGTTGTTTTTGGCGTGTTTCTGACGACTATATTGAGGAGGCTACGCGGATGGCCCTACGGGACGTGGAAGGCGAAGAGGCCTGTGCCGCGCGTGCCGCCTACTGTTTGGTAGCCGTTTCCCCAGTAGACGACGCCATCGACCACCGCTGCACCGCCGTAGACGGTGGCGCCGCTGGCGTAGGACCAGAGAAGGTCCCCCGTTGCGGCGCTCAGCGCGAGCATGTGCCCCTCGAGGTCGAAGGGAGCCGCGAAGACGACCCCGTTTGCAACCGTCGTCGGTGCGTGGATGCTCATGTAGATTCCTCCGAACGCGGGTGGATAATTCCCCGGCGGAGAAGCGTCATCTCCGATCGGGTTGGGGACCTTCCACTCAAAGTCTCCTGTCGCGCCGTCCATGGCAGCGAAGAAACCGTTCTCGCCGGACTCTCGAAAGCCATCCCCGAGGGGTGCATAAACGACGCCGTTCGCGACGGACGTGCCCCAGTGAATCCCACCGAAGAAGCTCCCTGGTCCAACCTGGGTCTCCCAAAGAGGAGCGGGCCGTGGTGCTTCGGTGTCCGCGTCGATGGCGCTGTACGTTCCAGCTTTGGAGCCGGCTCCCACCAGATCTTTCCGCTCGCCAGCGACCTCCACAGAGAAAAGGTTCGCCCCAGCGCCGTAGTCGAAATCGGGCCCCTCGGCGCAGGATTCGGAGTCGGTGTCTCGGCAAAAGATCTGCCAGAGATCGACGAGGCTGCTCACAGGGCTGTAGGACCATTCGACGGCACCGGTTCCGAGGTCGAGACCCACGATCGAGTCCATGTAGTTGCCGGGCTGAGGCAGGTCGACGATCGCGCCCGAACCCACGCCCTCCAAGACGCTCTTCGGGGCGGTGTGGTTGTTACCGGTGGTTACGTAGAGCCGCTCTCGCTCGACATCGATCGCCGGCGCGCTCGACCACACCGAGTTCCCGGAGTAGCGGCGCCGGTCGCGGGGAATGGGCTGATCGGTGTCGGGATCGGTCTCTGGCTCCTCGCTGTTTACGTAGAGGTCATCATCGACCATGAAGCTTTGCCAAACGACGTCGCCATTGTTGGCATCCAGGCACAAGACGCTCCCACGGAAGAAGAACCGAAAGTGGGCCCAGAACGATAGAAACTCCGCCCAGCCGGACACGCCGACATAAATGCGGTTGTCGTAAGCAACCGGAGAGGCCGTGATGACGATCTCGGAACCGTCGGGAATTGGTAACAGGTCGTTGCCCATTTCGTCCTTCGGGTTTGGGTCTTGAGCGGGCGTCGGCCAGAGCGGATCGCGGGGCGGCTCGGTCTTCCACTGAACGGCGCCCGTGTGCTTATTCAACGATATGATCCAGGCGTTCGGCCGTGGGTCTTGGTACAGCTCAGGTCGCCGCCGTTGCGTACCAATGATGACGGAGTCGCCGACGACCAGCGGGCTTGTGCGGGAGACCAGACCCGGGATGGGAGTACGTTCTCCTCCATCGCCGACCTCGACGAAGTCAGCGATGTCCCAGACGTACCGCCACCACACGACCTCTGCGGTGTCCTTGTGGATTCGATAGACCTTCGCCTCCTCGTCCCCTTCCGTCCAATCCACGAAGAAGACGCCGTCACCGACGACGCTGGGCGTGGCGGAGATGTCTCCGACCGGGTGGTGCACGTCGTTCTCAGTGAACCCATCGAACACCCACTTTTGCGCGAGGTCGACCGCGTTCTCGGGGGAGATCTGCGTCTCGATTTGCGAGCGGCTATTGCAGAGGTCCCGTCCGAATGAGGCCCATGCCGCGTCCTCAATCCCGTCCCCGGTGCAGTTGAGCGCGCCGTCGATGCCTGCCGAACCGCCGGTGCCAGGGGCGCCACCGCTGCCGCCATTGCCCGCGGTCTCAGTGCACCCAACCGGCGCGACCACGCCGAGCGCAACGACGCACACCCAATACAAAGCCGAGCGTTCCATCACAAGCTCCTTTCGCGCCGAATCGCGGTCGCAGCATCGGTTCTGCGGTCAACGCACCGAATCCGATGCGAGCTGCGAACACTCGATGTTGCTCCTGCGAACGGTGGCATCATCACCACCTCCAGACGTGGGATGATACTAGACTCTGGTCACGATTCTGGATACGGGGACGAGCGGCAGCCTATCGAGCAGGCCGTGCGGCCTGTTGTTCTTGCCCTGTTTTGAGGGGTTTCTTCTCGCCAGATTAGGACGCAAAGGCGGGTGAACAATTACGTATGGGTTTGGTGTGGGGGTGAGCCTAGCGTCGCGGTATCGGTTTGCCTGACTCCAGGTTGAGGCGGTCGGGAGGTTGCGATGCGGGGTGCGAGTCCGTCGGTCGTTTCAGTTTGTGGGTTTCTGGTTGGGGCCCTCGTCGTTGGGTGCGGCAGTGATGGTGGGGACGCGCTGCCGACCGAGTTCGTGCCCGGCGATCTCGTACCGGTGTCCAAGGGCAGTCCGTTTGCGGAGTGCAGTGCCGACTTGGATCCCGAGTTGCCGTTCTTCGCTGACTCGGAAGTGGAGCCGTGGCTGGTGGTTAATCCGACGAATCGCGACCACTTTGCCGCTGTCTGGCAGCAGGATCGTTATGCTCTGTCCGCTTGCCGCGGGAAC
>JAFDFW010000258.1 GCA_019309605.1 Deltaproteobacteria bacterium
GATCGTCCCCCCTTCCGCCATGATCACGTTGTCACAGGCCAGACTGATCAGATCCCCGGCGCTGATCGCGCGCGGGTGGATGAACGCGACGGTGCGAGCCTCGGCTTCGAGCAAAGCGTCGCGAATCTGGATCGCGGCATCGACGCGCCCGCCGAGCGTGTTGACGTCGAGCACAATTGCGCTGGCATCTGGGTTTGACTCGATTGCGCGACGAACGAACGCGGCAAGCCCGAGTTCGACGGTGCGATCGATCGCCACGACGACGACTTGGCTTCCGGGTGGTGCGTCGATCGGAAGGGCCTGCACGTCGCCTTCGACGTTGGTGCTTGGTGCAGGTCGATACCCGGAATCGTCGTCGCCCTTGTCGGGCTTTTGCCCGAAGGTCACCTGCGCGGTGCACAGGAGCACACTGGCGATCAGAAAACCGCGGAAGCTCAAGCGCGGATACTGTGCCCACCTCACGCCGTGCAACCTAGCTCCCTTGGGACCCCAGCTCAATGACCAAATCAGCCGGGCGCCCGATAGGACTCTGTGGTCGAGAAGCGCCTTTGGATCGTGATAAGCTCCCGGCCTTCTGGAAGAGAGGATGAATGTCGCCGGTGCCCCCGAAGAATGCTGGACCCGTTCGAGAGGCGCATTGCTTCGACGAGGCGCGACTCGACGCGTGGATGACCGAGAACGTCGATGGGTACACGGGGTCGCTGCAGGTGTGCCAATTCAAAGGTGGGCAATCGAATCCTACCTATTGGCTTGCGGACCGTGGGCGTGAGTACGCCTTACGGAAGAAGCCGCCCGGTAAGCTCCTACAGTCGGCGCATGCGGTCGACCGAGAGTACCGGGTGATGCGTGCGCTCGGGGAAACCGACGTCCCTACCGCTGCCATGTACACGCTCTGCGAAGACGATTCCGTCATCGGGACTTCGTTCTTCGTGATGGAGTACGTCCAGGGGCGCATCTTTTGGAACGTGCAGCTTCCGGAAGTCGAGCCCGACGAGCGGCGAGCGATCTACGGCGAGCTCGCTCGCGTTTTGGCCGCGATTCACAGCGTGAACCTCGAGTCGGTGGGCCTCTCCGACTACGGGCGCCCCGATGCCTACGTAGCGCGGCAAGTGAAGCGATGGACCAAGCAATACCTCGCCTCACAGACCTCAGACGTGGCGCCGATGAATATGCTGATCGACTGGCTACCTGCCAACATCCCCGATGACGAGGCGATCTCGCTCGTGCACGGCGACTACCGCTTGGACAACTTGATCTTCCACCCGACGGAGCCTCGAGTTCTTGCGGTGATCGACTGGGAGCTTTCGACGCTGGGCCACCCGCTTTCGGATTTGGCATACACTTGCATGCTGTACGACGTGGTGCTTCCGAAGATCCGAGGCCTGGCCGGGGTCGACTTCGAGAAGACCCGCATTCAGACCGAAGACGCGTTCGTCGCGCGCTATTGTGAGTTGGTTGGACGCGACGGTGTGCCCGACCTGCACTACTACAAAGCATTCTCGCTGTTTCGCCTCGCCGCGATCGCGCAAGGCGTGTACAAGCGCAGCCTAGATGGCAACGCCAGCTCCACGGAGGCGGCGATGTTTGGAGCCGCGGTGCCGCACCTGGCGAGCATCGCGTGCGGGCTAGCAGGAATCGAGTAGGGTCGCGTCGGGGCGGCCGGTCTGCTAGCTTCGCCGCGCAACAATGATTCCACGCTACAGCCCAGTCGAATTCCAAGATCTCTGGTCTCAAGAACGCAAGTACGAGGCCTGGTTTGACGTCGAAATTGCCGCCTGCCGCGCCATGGAAGGCGCAGGCCTCGTTCCCGAGGGGACGGCCGACAAAGTGAGCTCGTTTCGACCCCAGCTCGATGCCGATGCGATCGACGAGATCGAGAAGGTGACGCGTCACGACGTGATAGCGTTTCTGACGCACGTCGAAGGAATTGCCGGGGAGCCCGCTCGTTGGCTGCACCGCGGTATGACTTCCTCGGATGTGCTCGACTCGTCTTTGGCTCTCCTGCTGGTCGAGGCGAGCGACAAGCTGCTGGTCCGGTTGGATGCGGTGCTCGAAGCCTTGCGCGGCCGCATCGAAGAGCATCGCCGCACACCTGCCATCGGCCGCTCACATGGTATTCACGCCGAGCCGGTCACCTTCGGGCTGATCCTGGCGGGCCACTATGCAGAGCTTGCGCGCGGTCGGCAGCGTCTGTTGGTGGCGCGAGAAGAAATCGCTGTGGGGAAGATCGCCGGCGCCGTTGGAACCTACGCGCATCTCACGCCGGCCATCGAGGCCGAGGCGCTGGCTGCGCTCGGACTGCGCCCCGAGACTGCGTCGACGCAGGTTGTCGCACGTGATCGGCACGCGGCCTTTGTCGCGACCCTTGGCATCCTTGCCGCCGCGATCGAGCGCTTCTCGACCAACGTTCGTCATTGGCAGCGCACCGAGGTCGGTGAAGCCGAGGAGCACTTCAAGAAGGGTCAGAAGGGCTCGAGCGCCATGCCGCACAAGCGGAACCCGGTGCTGACGGAGAACCTTTGCGGTCTTGGCCGCGTCGTGCGGGCAGCCGTCGTCCCGGGTCTCGAAAACGTGGCGCTCTGGCACGAGCGGGACATCAGCCATTCGTCGGCGGAGCGCATGATGTTGCCGGATGCGACAGCGACGCTGGCCTTCATGTTGGACCGCGTGCGCGGGGTCATCGCCGATTTGGTGGTTTACCCCGAGCGCCTTCGGCAGAACCTCGATCAGACCGGTGGGCTCTGGGCGAGCGAGGGCATATTGCTTGCGCTCATTGGGCAAGGTCTCGGCCGGCAGGACGCGTATGTGCTGGTCCAGCGAAACGCAATGAAAGCCTTCGAAGGGGAGGGCGAGTTCCGCGCGCTTCTTCAAGACGATGCGGAGATTCGCAAGCACCTTTCCGCCGATGAGGTCGACCGCCAGTTCGATCTGAACCACGCGCTCTCGCACGTGGACACGATCATCGATCGCGTCTTGGAAGGAGCTTGAAATGACGGTCTCGCCGCAGGCGCTGCAAGAAGGGCTCGCGAAGACCCTCGACGAAACCCACTTCGAGTCGCTCGGTCATAAGTACGAAGGCAAAGTTCGCGACTGCTATATCGCGGACGGAAAGCGCTACATCGTCGTCACCGACCGCATCAGCGCCTTCGACCGCGTGCTCGGGACGCTTCCTTATAAGGGACAGGTGCTCAACGGCCTCGCCGCATGGTGGTTCGAGGAGACGAAGGACATCGTCCCCAATCATGTCATCGACGTGCCCGACCCGAGCGTCATGGTCGGTATCGAGTGCGAGCCGCTGCCGGTCGAAATGGTGGTTCGCGCGTACATCACGGGCGTCACGTCCACCAGCATTTGGACGCACTACGACAACGGTACGCGCCTCTTTTGCGGACACGAGCTCCCGGACGGATTGAAGAAACATCAGAGGCTGCCCGACCCAATCCTGACACCGAGCACGAAAGCCGAAAAAGGCGATCACGATGTGTCGGCGTCGCGCGAAGAGATCCTGGCGATGGGGCGGATCAGCGCGGAGGACTTCGATGAGGCGGCCGGGTACGCGATGGCGCTGTTCGCGCACGGGCAGAAGGTTTGCGCGGAGCGCGGATTGATCCTCGTCGACACGAAGTACGAGTTTGGCAAGACGCCCGACGGAACGATCGTCGTTATCGACGAGATCCACACCCCCGATTCATCGCGGTTTTGGTACACCGGCAGCTACCGGGAACGATTCGAAGCGGGCGAGGACCCGGAGAGCTTCGATAAGGAGTACGTCCGTCGCTGGCTCGCGAGCAACGGGTACAAAGGTGACGGCCCCGTGCCGACGATTCCCGATGACGTGCGCGTCGAGGCTTCGCGCCGTTACATTCAAGCGTGCGACCAGATTCGCGGTACGGCGTTCGCGCCGGACACGACTGACCCGTTGCCTCGCATCGCAAAGAACCTAGGGTTGGAGGGATCATGAAAGCGAACATCTTCGTCACACTGAAGCGCGAAGTCTTGGACCCCCAGGGCGACGCAGTCCGCCGCTCGCTCAGCTCCCTAGGCTTCGAAGAAGTGAAGTCCGCCCGAGTCGGCAAGCTCATCGAGCTAGAGCTCGACGGAAACGACAAAGCCTCCGCCGAATCCCACATCCAATCCATGTGCGAAAAACTCCTAGCCAACCCCGTAATCGAAGACTTCCACTACGAAATCCTCGACTGAAAAGGGATGACGATTCTCGGCCTGCCGGATTTTCGGAGTGTGCTTGGGGGGCGGGCGGCTCGGGAGCTTGCCGAGCATGAGAAGTGGGCTGCGGTGGCGATGCTGTTGCGGGAGGGGGCTTCGGG
>JAFDFW010000259.1 GCA_019309605.1 Deltaproteobacteria bacterium
CGCAACGTCCCGATGCGAAGTCAAACTCCGCAGGGAGTGCGGCAAGAATTGTGGGGCGTCCTTCTAGCGTACAATCTCGTGCGTCGCGAGATGGAGCAAGTCGCAAAGGAAGCGAACGTGAGTCCTCTGAGGATCAGCTTCATCGCGTCCTATCGTTTCATCCGTGACGAGTTTCTGTGGTGCGCAGTGGCTCAGCCGGGAGCCATTCCCGCGCACCTCAAACGCTTGCGGCAACAACTATCGCTTTTCCTCCTGCCAAAGAGACGCTCCGCTCGCAGCTACCCTAGAGCAGTGAAGCGAAAATCCAGTCAGTATCCTTCAAACCGCAAAGGGAAACCGCCCCGGGACTCCTAAGTGAACGGCATTGGAAACAAAGGCCCTCTCCGCGCGGTTCGCGACTCGCTGCGACTGCGGGCAACAAGAAAGTGCTCGGCGTGATTGGCCGCGACTAATCGCGGTCCGGCGCAAGTCCGCCACTCACAGTTTCACCCAGCAACGCTGGTTCTCACACAAGTGCACTGAGTACCGACGGCGCTCAGCGAGTTGCACCCCATTTCAGCGCGGGTCCGGTCGGTTTTCTGGCGTTGCTGATCGGGCCCGCGTTGACCGTTTTGATTGCCAGGTTCTTGTGTCAGCATTTGTGACAGCGCTTGTGGATCGTATTGATATCATTGGGGCAATGCTGTTTCTGGCGCGGCCTGGGCACTGGGGGTACCGTCGAGGACCAAATCATCCAATGGATGCTGGCACCCACATAAGATTCCGGGCGGCTCTCGCGGCCGCGCTGTGCCTCTTGTGGGTCGGGTGTAGGGACGAGATCGGTGGACGTGAGGAGGTGAAGCGCCCCGCCACGTGCCCGGAAACACGTACGGTCGAACCTCCCCTCCCAAACGTGTCACCGGAGCACGAGACGCTGGAGTACTGGCTGTCCCGGAGCGAGCCGTACGGCCCGCTCGACGAGCCGCTGCTAAGCGCCGAAGCGATACAACGTCACGATCTTGCGCTCCGGGAGCCCCGCGACGGCGAGCAGGTCGGACAAGTCGACCTGCTGGCCCCCGTGGATCGGACGGCGCTTGCGGTGCAGGTCGACGAGCGACTGGCCTATCTGAGGAAGCGGATCGAGGCAGAGGAACTCGGTGACTCGAAAGGCAAGGCGATCGGGTCGGGCGACCTTGCTTCCTTCGAGGCGCCCACGTCGATCGATGCGGTCGAAGAATGGAGAGTCGTCGAGAAACTCGAGGCCCTTCGCTGCGGCCCTTACCACGGAGGCCTGTACACGACGCCCGTCGACCACGACTTCGACCGAAACCGGTGCAGCACGATGCGTGAGGGCGAGGTCGTTCAACTGTTGGCACGATGGCCCAACGGGATGCACCTCGCCCGAACGCCGTACGCGCTCGGCTGGGTCAGCACCGAAGCCCTATCCTCCCCGCTCGACCGGAACGTGGTGGAAGCGCGGCTCGCACGGCGCGAGCGCCAATCATTCACCCGGCGCGCACTGCTGACCGAAGCCTTCTCGATGCTGGGCGAGCCGTATGGCTGGGGCGGCAAAGACGGAGGCTACGATTGCTCGCGATTCCTGCTCGACCTGTTCGGGAAGTTTGGTATCGACCTGCCGCGGCACAGCGCGCGACAAGCCACGGCCGGCACGTTTTCCGTTGATGTATCCGCCGTCGAGGACCTCAACGAGAAGCGCCTCTTGCTCGAAGCTGCCGCCCACCGCGGCGCGGTCCTGCTGCATTTCCCCGGTCACATCATGCTCTACCTCGGCACGACCGAGGAAGGTGCGCCGATGGCGATTCACGCGTTCTCCGAATTCCTGACGCCGTGTGAGAGAGTCGAGCTGGAAACGATCAACCGCGTCGACCGAATCGCGGTGAGCGATCTTTCGTTGGGCGCCGGGAGCTCGCGCCGCGACTTCCTCAGCCGGATCACACGCATCACCGTACTGGGCCGAACGCCCGGACCCGCCCTCGTCGCCAACGCGGAGCTTCGTCCAAGCGCAGCCGTTGCGATTCCGGCGGGCCGGTGCACAGACACCAGACGGACCGCCATCTTTCGGTCGCCGCACCGACCCAACCCTTCGCAACCGCTGCGGGTCATCGTTACCAGTGAGCGCGACCCCGGCCTGGCCTCACTCGTCCTCTTCGCCCCGGACGGGTCTCGAGTGACCGCCGAGCAGCACGTGCTCGATGGACCACCCTACAGTCGATGGGTTGAAGTGCCTGCACCGGAGGCAGGCCGATGGACGGCGATCTTTGGCGATGGCGATCTGGTGCGTGCCTGCCAGCACATCGGAGTCGCAAAGCACCCGGTGCAGCCATCCCCGCGCGCCACCTCAGGCCCGGCCTGGGACGCGACGTGGAAGTGGGAGCGCGATACCGAGAACCTCTACGCCGCCTTCGTCGAGCAGCTCTTTCGTGAGCCGGACGGAGACGACATCACCTGGCCTCAGCTGCAATCGGTAATCGGGGAGCGCGAACGCAACTTGCTCTACGACCATCGTTCGCCGGGGGAGGACGCAAGGCTCGACCTCGAGCCGGACTGCGCCGACCTGCCCTACTTCCTTCGGGCGTACTTCGCGTGGAAGCTCCGATTGCCGTTCGTGTATCGCGCATGCACGCGAGGAAGGAAGGACACGCCGCCGCTTTGCGACCCCGTCGTGTTCAGCAATCTGGACCCGGTCCCGGGCCGTGATGACGTCTCGGCATTTCGAAGGTTCGTGCGCCGGATGGGGGGGACGGTGCATTCATCGAGCCCCCGCACGCTTCCCGATGACGACGAAACAGATCTCTACCCGATCCGCATGAGCCGCCAGTCGATGCGACCGGGAACTGTGTTCGCCGATCCCTACGGCCACGTGCTGGTCGTCGCGCGGTGGAAGCCACAGGGCGTCACCGACTACGGCGTGTTGATCGGCGCCGACGCCCAACCCGACGGCACCGTCGGCAGGCGACGATTCTGGCGAGGCTCGTTCCTATTCACCCCCAAGTCCGACCTCGTCGGCGCAGGGTTCAAGGGATGGCGTCCCGTTCGATACGACGCGACGCTGCTTGAACAGACAGAGCCCGGAGCTGGCGCTGGCGCTGGCGCTGGCATCCAGGGCGGGATCGCCGGTCCTCAACCCTGGAGGATCGCGACAAACGAGGAGCTCCAGAAAGCGGGCGGCGTTCGAGCATGGTCTGATGCCCAGTACAGAGGTACCGCCGACGACTTCTACGCGGCGATGGAAGGCATGATCAACCCGCGCGCACTCGACCCCGTTCGCATGCAAACCAGCCTGGTCGACGCCCTAGAGGAATCGGTCCAACGCCGTCTGAGTTCGGTGCAGAACGGTGAAGATTTCATGAAAGCTCAAGGCTACGCGCCGATCGAGATGCCTCGCGGCGCAGCATTGTTTCTGACGAGCGGCCCCTGGGAGGACTACTCGACGCCGTCACGCGACATGCGACTACTCATCAGCATCGACGCAGTGGTTTCGTTTCCCGACACCGTCGCCGCGCATCCCGATCGCTTTGGCATTCGAGATGCGGATCGCGATGCGGCGGTGCAACAAGTCCGCGATGCGCTCAGTGCGGAGCTCGCGAAGCGCTCTTTCGAATATCTCCGCTCGGACGGGAGCGCTTGGCAGTTGTCGTTGTCCGACGTGGTCGAGCGAATGAAGGCGATGGAGGTCGCGTACAACCCGAACGACTGCGCGGAGATTCGCTGGGGGGCGCCGGAGGGGTCCGAGGAGCGACAAACGTGCAAACGAAGAGCTTCGCAGCAGCAACAAGCAAGAATGCTGAAGTACCGGGACTGGTTCGCGAAACGACAGCGCCCGGGATAAACGGCGCGATCGGGGCACGGGGAAATGCGACACGGCAACTGCATCACCGGAGAGCGCCTCCCGACGTACGAGGGGCGTCGTGTGTGACGTGTTGCGAATGAACCATTTGACAACGGCGTCTGACCCCTTTTCGTAAATGGTTCCGTGTGGAGGGGCACGGCGGGGCGCGATGCGGGGACCCAGCGGCGTAGCGAGTGACAATCGGCACGCGTGCAACCACCCCCGATTGGGCGCGAGCGCCGAGGGGAGGCTTGCGTGGCCTCAGGCCCCAAGCCCCTCCGGCCACCTTTGCAAGCCGACCCGTCCGCAGGGTCCCCGTGTCGTGTTCCGCCGTGCCCCGGGACGCGTGCGAGCACGTGTGTCGCGAGCCGTGCTCCGGTGACCTAGTTCTTGTTTCGGACGATGAAGGTGTTCATGCCTTCTTCTCGTTCGAATGTGGTTCGATAGCCCTGTGCTGCTTGCCGTGTTTCGAACGGGCCGATACGTA
>JAFDFW010000260.1 GCA_019309605.1 Deltaproteobacteria bacterium
CAGCCGCTCTGGCACCGGAATCGGCAGGCCGAGGGTCTTGATCAGTTTCCGGGCGTTTCTATTCTCGAGCAGAAGATCAGTCATTCGAGCTCAGCTCCTCACTGAATAGGTGCCAACTAGATAGGCGGGGCCGCCGGGCGCGTCACCCACGAACACACTGTCGTCCTCGACATAGAGGCCGACCTTCGCGGGAAGCACGAGCGGCTTCGTGAACTTCAGGTCGATCGCTTCGAGGCGGTTCACATCGCCGGAGAAGAGCGAACGGTGCAGCCCTTCGACGGCGCGTGCCTTCGTGGAGAACCCGTGATTGATGACATTGCGGAAGCCGCTGGCGCGCGCCGCAGGGGGAATCCAATGAATCGGATTGAAGTCGCCGGTGAGCTTCGCGAACTCGAGCCCGATGTCCGTGCCGAGCTTCCAGCGCGCGAGCTCCCGGGCCACGACTGGAACGCGCGGGCGGTCGTCCTTGCGCTTCGCGGACTTGTCGCCGCCGCCCAAAGGGATGATGAGGTACATGTCCGCGACGACCGCGTCGGGGTGAGCACTGGTCGACGTGATCGCGCGTTGGTGGATCACCGCGCGACGTCCGTTGTCGTCGATATCGAGGAGCTGCATCTCGAGATCAAAAGGCTCGCCAAGCGCCAGCGGTGCGTTCATCTGGAGGCGGACGCCACCGTTGAGGACACGATGAACCGGATACGGGAGCCCTTGGAGCCCGCGTATCTGCGACGGGAATACCCACTGTGGGAACAAATGCGCAGGGACCTGACCCCGATACCAGGCAGGGTCTCCACCCACGTGCCGGACATAGTCGCGAACGAGGTCGGCAGGCCGTGCAGGAATCCTCGCCGAGAAGGTCGGTCCGGGGAGCTGGGCGGGCCCTTTGTTGGACTGACCGGAGGCGCCCTTGAGCGCAACGAAGGCCGTGCGGGCGAAAGCGCCAAGCACCGGCCCCTGATGGAGGATGTAACGCGTAGGTACCGCCATAAACGATTCTCCCTGTCGCCGGTGCGGTGGGCCACCTGCCGCCCGACCCGGCTCTCTACCATTTGGTAGGTAGCCGCGCAAACTCGGTCCCACTGCTAGGCTTTGGCGATGCCTAACCCACTGATCCAACTCGGATTCGAGATTCCCTTCGACCAAATTGAGGCCGTGCACGTCGAACCTGCGATCGACGCGCTGCTGACCGAGGCACAGGCCGCAGTGGATGCGATCGCCGCGAACGACGAGCCGCGAACGTACGCGAACACGCTCGGCGCACTCGAGGAGGCCACTGAGTTACTCGAACGAGCCATGACGGTGATCGACCATCTGGAAAGCGTGGCGACGAACGACGCGTTGCGCGCCGCCTACAACGCCACGCGCCCGAGGGTGAGTGCGTTCTGGGCTGAGCTTGCGATGAACGATGGGCTCTATCAGGCGGTGCGCGCGTTTGGGGAGACGGACGAAGTGGGATCCCTTCCTCCGACCGAGAGGCGGTTCTTGGAAAAGACGCAAGACGACTTCCGGCGACAGGGCGCGGAGCTCAACCCCGAAGACAAGGCGAAGCTGCAGGCGATCGAGATCGATCTCACCAAGTTGACGACAGAGTTTTCGCAAAATGTGTTGGATGAGACAAACGCGTTCGAGCTGATCATCACGGACGAGAGCAAGCTCGCTGGCTTGCCGGAGAGCGCGAAACAAGCTGCAGCAGAGAACGCACGCGCGAAGGGCGTGGAGGGTTGGCGCTTCACCTTGCACGCGCCGAGCATGATCCCGATGCTGACCTATTTGGATGACCCGAGCATTCGCGAGCATGTGTGGCGGGCGTACAACACACGGGCGGTTTCGGGCGGGCGCGACAACCGACGGATCATCGGACGGGTCCTCGAGCTTCGTCGGGCCAAAGCCAAGCTCCTCGGGTACGGGGATTTTTCCGATCTGGTGACGGAAGACCGGATGGCCAAAATCGGCGCGAAGGCGAAGGCGTTCATCGACGACCTCCGCGCAAAGACGCAGGGCGCCTTTGAGCGCGAAAACCAAGACCTTCAGGCCTACCGGAACGAGATCGAAGGCGATTCGGCGCCCGCGCTCGATCCCTGGGATGCGGGCTACTACTCGGAGAAACAACGACAGGCGCAGTACGATTTCAACGAGGAAGACCTGCGACCGTATTTCCCGTTAGACCGGGTGCTCGACGGCCTCTTCGCCACCGCGCAGGCGCTCTACGAGATCGAGATCGTCGAGCACCAGGCCGCAACCTGGGATCGCGAGGTCAAGTCGTATGCCATCCACGATACGGACGGCACGATGATCGCGGCGTTCTACGTCGACCTGTTTCCGCGAGAGAACAAGCGGGGCGGCGCGTGGATGAACGCGTTGGTCAGTGCAGCCCATCGTGAAGAGGAGGCGCCACCGCACCTCGGCTTGTTTTGCGCGAACGTCAATCCGCCCGTCGGTGGCAAGCCGGCGCTGTTGACGCATCGTGAGGTCGAGACGCTCTTTCACGAATTCGGACACCTCCTCCACCACTGCTTCAGCCGAGTGAGCGTCCGAAGCCTTGCGGGCACGAATGTCGCCTGGGACTTCGTCGAACTGCCCTCACAGATCATGGAAAACTGGTGCTGGGAGCGGAGCGGGCTCGACTTGTTCGCGGCGCACTACGAAAGCGGCGAACGGATTCCCGACGAGCTGTACGAAAAAATGGTGCGCGCGCGGACGTATCGCGCTGCCAACGCACAAATGCGGCAGCTGGGTCTTGCGGCCGTCGACTTAGCGCTCCACCAGGGCTACGAACCAGGCCGAGACGGCGACGTGATGGCGTTTGGAAGAGCGATTCTGCAGCGGCATTCGTCGACGACGCTTCCTGACGACTACGCGATGCTCGCGGGCTTTGGCCATATCTTCGCCCACCCCGTCGGCTACGCGGCCGGCTACTACAGCTACAAGTGGGCCGAGGTGCTCGACGCTGACGCCTTCACCCGCTTCAAGAAGGAAGGCATCACGAATCCCGAAGTCGGACGCGCGTTTCGGGACACGATCCTGTCTAAGGGCAACAGCGAAGAGGCGGAGAAGCTCTACCAGGACTTCATGGGCCGGGGACCGAAGCTCGATCCCTTGCTGGAGCGCGCGGGGCTTCTTTAGCCGTGCTACTTCGCGACGGCGCGTAGGTCGACCGACACGGCAATCTCGTTCGCAACCTTGAGCCGCACGATCGACGGTACCGAGATCAGATGGTCCTCGAGCACGATGGTGAACTTGGCCTTGATGTGAAGCGAATCGCCAGACCAGTTCACCGTGCCGTTCGCCGTGACAGGCTTCTTGACGCCGTGGGCGGTGAAATTGCCCTTGACCTGAACCTTGGCGTCTTTGTTTTTCTTGAGCTCCCCCGACTCCTTCTTGCCCAGGACGACTTCGGTGATCTCGAAGTGAATGGTCGGGTTCTTCTTCGCATCGAGCCATCCATCGCCCTGAAGGTGCTCGTCGCGGAGGTCGTTGTCGGTGCGTAGAGACACGACCGGCACCTTGAACGAGCCTTTGGTCGCGGTGATGTCCGCCAGGTCGACCGACACGCTGCCCGTCACCTTCGAGCTCGTTCCGGTCATCGTCTCGAGCGGCGCATCGGAGACGAAGGTGACCCGGCTCTTGCCGTCGGCGCGCACGCGAAAGGTGGTTGCGTCGGCTTGAGAAACCGCTGGAGTCGCCATGCA
The DNA here is from genome assembly GCA_019309605.1 of Deltaproteobacteria bacterium. Lineage (GTDB taxonomy): Bacteria > Myxococcota_A > Polyangia > Polyangiales > Houyiibacteriaceae > SG8-38. Next base: position 3,690 of record JAFDFW010000260.1, read on the forward strand.
CACGGCCAAAACCAGGCTGACTCCGATGGCGTTCTTCATCATTCGCTCGTTCCCCTCTTGCCCTTCAGTATGCTGGTTTTGGACGCCAGCAACACCCCGGTATTCAGGCTTCCGTCACTATCGGCGCGGTCTCGTGGAACGTCCAATTCTCGTTGTCTCGCTCGGCGCGGCCGAGCTCCCATTCGTCGCGAAACAGCGCAACGGGGCGGCTGTCGCGGTCGAGAACCGCCATCGGAATCCGCTTGGCCTTCAGCGCCGCGCAATCCGTCACGCCGTCCACCCAGCGTGCGTACTGGTACGGAAGGAGATCGAAGGTCACCCTCGCGCCGTACTCGTGTTCGAGTCGAAACATGAGCACGTCGAACTGCAGGCGCCCGACCACACCGCACACTGGGTCCTTCTCGCGCCCCGGCTCCATGAAGAGCTGCACGGTGCCTTCTTCCGAGAGTTCCTGTATCCCTTTTTTTAGCTGCTTGCGTTTGAGCGGGTCGAGAAGCTGCAAGCGCCCAAAGTGCTCGGGCGAGAACAGTGGCACGGCATCGAAGCTCATCGGACCATGCGTCGAAAGCGTGTCGCCGATACGAAAGAGTCCTGGGTCGTACAAGCCTACGATGTCGCCGGCGAAC
>JAFDFW010000261.1 GCA_019309605.1 Deltaproteobacteria bacterium
ATCCCTATCACGCTCACGCTGGACATCCTCTCCATCCCGCGCGACGACGCCATGGTCGTGAAGTCATGGGCCGACGAAGCCATCGCGCTGCTCAGCGGGGTGAACACGAAATGGCAGGTCGCCCGGCAGCTCATGAGGGGCTTCCGCTTCGTGAAGTGGTGCCGCACTCAGTTCGAGGAAGCTGAGGCGCGCGATCCCAAGCCAGATTTCCTGATGGGCGCCTTGATCGACGCCGTGCGCGAGCGAAAGATGCGCCGAAGCGAGGCCGTCGCCACCGTCATGCAATTAATCATCGCGGGCAGTGACTCCTCTGCGAGCTTGATAGGAAGCATGGTCCGGCTACTGGTGCAGAACCCCGACGTCCAGGAGGAGCTCCGCGCCAATCCCGAGCTCGTGCCCAACTTCGTCGAAGAAGCCATCCGCCTCGAATCTCCCTTCCAGGGTCATTTCCGGCAGACGAAGGTGCCGGTCGAACTCCACGGCCAAGAGCTGCCCGCCACTTCCCGGGTCATGCTCCTGTGGGCTTCGGGCAATCGCGATTCGCGTAAATGGCCCGAGCCCGACAAGATCGATCTCCATAGGTTGGGTCAGCGACAGCACCTCAGCTTCGGCCACGGCATCCACCTCTGCCTCGGCGCGCCCATCGCCCGAATGGAAGGGCGCATCGCTATGGAGCAGCTCCTCGAGCGCACCGATTGGGTCGAGCTCGGCGAGGGTGATTTTCCGCATCGCAAGAGCGTCTTCGTCCGCACGCTCGAGCGGCTGCCGGTAAAGGTACACCCGAAGAAAAAGGCCATCGTTCACGACGCGGCCGCAGCGGATAGTAGAAGAAGGAACGAACCATGCGCGTAGCCTATGCAGAATCAATGTGTGACCCGACCCAGTACCTTCCCTTGGCGAAGGCCGTGGAAGAGGCCGGTTTTGACGCCTTCGTGATCCCGGACTCGATCGCCTACCCGGAGCACTCGGATTCCAAGTATCCGTACACACCCGACGGCAATCGCGAGTTCCTCGATGGGGCGCCGTTCATCGACCCCTTCGTGTTGACCGCCACGCTCGCGGCAGCGACCAAGACGCTCCGCTTCCATACCTTCGTCGTGAAGCTCCCGATCCGTCACCCGGTCCTGGTTGCCAAGCAGGCGGCCTCGGTCGCGGTGATGAGTGGGAATCGTTTTAGCCTTGGTGTGGGACTGAGTCCGTGGCCGGATGATTTCGAGATTTGCGACGTGCCTTGGAAGGCGCGAGGCAAACGCATGAACGAGATGATGGAGATCATCCGCGGGCTCAACACGGGGGAGTTCTTTGCCTACGAGGGCGACATCTTCCAGGTGCCGTCGATCAAGATGACGCCGGCACCGACCGAGCCCATCCCACTGCTCGTGGGTGGCCATTCGGACGCAGCGTTGCGCCGTGCAGTCACCCTGGGCGACGGCTGGATGCATGCCGGTGGCGACCAGGCAGAGCTGGAGACGATGATCGCCAAGCTCCATACGCTTCGCAAGGAGCTCGGCGTCGAGGACCGCCCTTTCGAGATCCATGCCGCCTCGGCCCTTGCCCTCATGCCGGGCGGGCTCAAGCAGCTCGAGGATCTTGGAGTGACCGACGCAGTCATCGGCTTTCGCGTGCCGTACCAGAAAGACACCATGCGGCTCGAAAGCAAGCTTAAGGCGATCCGCATGTACGCCGACAATATTCTAAGCAAGAGCAGGTAAGAGGACCTGCGGAGGTGAAGGCCTCTGTCGTCCTGCCTTCGATGCGCTTTTGGGGGTGGGCCCTCCGAGTCGCTATCTTGAGGCTATGCGATTTGTTTCTTTCGTTCTTGGATGTGCGGTGCTGGCGCTGGCGGGGTGCAATGGCGGCGGGCAGTCGGCTGGTCAGCCCAGCGTGGGGAGCGCTCAGGCCTCGCTGATCTCCTACGATGAAGCCATGCAGCGGCCGGTGGCGATCGGGGACGCCACGAAAAAGTGTCGCGAAAAGCAGTTGAGCAGCGACCAAGTCGTGGCCGAGCTGGATAGCCATCTCGATCAAATGTACCGCCAGTGCGTCGTGAGTGAATCGAGGCGAGGCAAGGTGCCGGGAACCGTTACGATCGACCTCGCGATCCTTGGAGACGGCTCGGTGCAGGGCGCAACGGTGTCCCCCGGAAGCAAGCGCCTGCAGGGCTGCATCGGGAACATCGTGGAGAGCATACGCTTCCCGAAGTTCGCTGCGCCTCGCATGGGCGCTCGGTATCAGTTTCACACGAGCTGAAACAGCTCTACGAGGCCAACTGGACGTCCACCGGTGCACCGCGTGGCACGTGGCTCGGAGAACCGTAGAACATGCGGTAGTGGATCTGCCCGGAACCTCCGGCAAGGTGGATCGCTTTCCATGGCGAGTGGACCGGCTCGTCCGGCCCCTTTCGGTCCTTGAATTGGTAGGGCTCCCAGGCGTGGTAGATGATCACTTCGCCGGGCTGAACACCGGGGGCGATCTTGGCCATCGCTTCGAAGTCGCCAGTTTCATTGAAGACCTTCACCATCGCTCCGTCGCCGACCCCCCGCGCACTGCAGTCGTCGGGGTTCAGGAAGCAAACTGGTTGGCCCCGCTGTAGACGCAAGAGCGCTTCCAGATCGCGCCAGATCGCGTGAATGCTCCAACGGTTGTGCCCGCCGTTGATGCGCAGCGGATACTTGCTGTTAGCGCCCGGCGGATCCTTGTGCACCGGAAGAGCCTCACCGGCCTCCAGGTACCAAGGGTGGTCGATGTAGAACTGCTGGCGGCCGGTCAGTGTCGGCCAGGCCATCTTTCCATCGACGAACCAGCCGTGCGGCCAGAAGGTGTCCTTGGGATCGAAGTCGCTGCTGGTCTGGTAGATGGGCGAAGGACGGGCAGTCCCGGTGATCGGAACCGCGCCAATGCGCAGGGCTTCTTCGGCTCCAATGCCGCCGACACTCGGACTGTTGCGGAAGATGTCGTCCATCAGGCGAACCGGATCTTTCGGATCTTCAGGATCGTAGCGTCCCTGCGAGGTATAGACATCGTAGGCCTTCGTCAGATCGAAGGGCGCGTCATGTAACCCGCGCACGGACGTGACGCCGCGCTGCTTGGCCCGCCGCGCGACCGCCTCACAGAGCCGAGCAAAGATCACCCACTCGCTCTTCGACTCTCCCAGGGGCGTCACCGCCTCGTCCGAAACCATCACGTAGGGGACGTAGCTCTGAGCGTACTTGATGCCGTACTTCTCATAGTAGCCGGCCGCCGGGAGAATGTAGTCCGCGTTGAGCCCGGACGTGCTCATGCGGAAGTTCACGGAGACGATACACTTGAGCTTGGGCCACAGATGTTTCTTGGCGATCTGCGGCGCTGGCCAACGTCGAAGGGGATTGGAACCGGAGAAGATGAAGACTCGCGGATCTCGATCCTCCTTGGGGTGTAGATGTGTCCAGCCGCGGTCGATCGAGTCGCGGACGTACTCGTGGAGCTTCCGCGGTACCGCCGGATCTGCGAGATCGGGCCTGTCCCACATCTCCTTGTACCCGGCGTGAGCGTAGAGAAACGGCATCAACGGTGTGTTCGCCTGCTTCTCGCTGTGCTCGGTGAAGAGCTGCTCGTAGTCGCGGACGGTGAGCCCGCGGATGGCCTTGGGTATCACCTTCATCATCTCGCGCGCGCTGAGCTTGGTAGTACCCAGTCGGTCGAGACCGTCCATGCCCCACCAGGCGGCCACGCGAAGACCGCCGCCGCGCTTCCCCTGATTTCCGGTTAGGGCCATCAAGAGAATCATCGCGCGCTGGAACAGATCGCTGTGGTGGTGCTTGCAGGCTCCCCACGAAGCAAAGATCATCGCCGCTGGCGCCTTGGCCATCTCCGTCGCCAAGCGGCGAACCAAGGCGGGGGCGAGACCTGTGATCTTCCCAGCTTTCTCCGGAGTGTAGTCAGCGAGTTGCCTGCGAAGCCCCTCGAAGACGGGCTCGACTTCGACCTTAGAACCGTCCGCAAGCTCTACGACGTACTTGCCGCTGAGCGCCGGGCGGATACCCCCGAGCTCTAGAGAGCGACCGCCATTGCCGTCGTCCTCGCAGCCCGGCACCTCTGCAAGTTTCTGCTTCGCCTCGTCCCAGAAGTAGAGTTGGTTCTCGCGGCCCTTGCCCTTGATGTCAGGTTGCCTGAGGAATCTCTGGTCGTCGGTGCGCACCAATATCGGCAGGTCGGTCTGTTCGCGAATGTACTCCTCGTCGTGCAACCCTTCCTCGACGATGACTTGGGCCGCTGCGAGTGCGAGCGCCGCATCGGTTTCGGGCTTCGGGTTGAGCCACATGTC
>JAFDFW010000262.1 GCA_019309605.1 Deltaproteobacteria bacterium
TGCTGGTCGAATGATGGGCACGGTCACGCGCGCCGACTTCGAGCATTGTGAGGTCGGCCTCTTCATCGGTAAGAACCCGTGGCAATCTCACGGCATCCCGCGCGCCCGCGTGACCCTCAAGGAGATGGCCAAGGACCCGAAGCGATCCTTGATCGTCATCGACCCGCGCCGAACGGAAACCGCGGAGCTCGCCGACATTCATCTGCAGGTGAAGCCGGGGACCGACGCATGGCTTCTCGCGGCCCTTGGAGGGGTTCTGGTTCAGGAGGATCTGGTCGATCACGAGTGGCTACGCGTGCACGCGAGCGGCGTCGACGACGCGGTCGACGCATTCAGCGAGATCCCGGTTGCCGAGTACAGCGGGATTTCGGGCGTCTCCGAGGAGTTGGTGCGCCAAACCGCGCGCCGGATTGGCAACGCCGACAGTGTGGCGATCTTCGAGGATCTCGGCATTCAAATGAACCGCTACTCGACCCTCAACAGCTATCTCAACAAGCTGCTCTGGGTGCTCACGGGAAACTTCGGAAAGCGTGGCGCGCAATATGTTCCCGCGCCGATGGTGAGTATCGCCGGCAAGCTCGACAAGTTGGCCGCCGGGGGGGAAGCCAAGCGCAGTCCAGTCGCCGGCGAACGTATCATCTCCGGGTTGACGCCCTGCAACTCGATGGCCGACGAGATCCTCACGGATCATCCAAAGCGCTACCGGGCGATGATCGTCGAAAGCGGCAACCCCGCGCACTCGGTCGCCGATAGCCAACGCGTGCGCGAGGCGCTGAGCTCGCTCGACACGCTCGTCGTCATCGACATCGCGATGACCGAAACGGCCCGCCTAGCCGATTACGTGCTTCCGACGCCCACGCAGTACGAGAAGGCGGAGGCAACGTTCTTCAACTTCGAGTTTCCCGACAACTATTTTCACGTTCGGCATCCGGTGTTCGATGCGCCAGAGGGGGTGTTGCCAGAGGCCGAGATTCATGCGCGGCTCTGCGAAGCGCTTGGCGCGTACACGGACGAGGACCTCGCGCCCTTGCATGCGGCCGCCGCGCAGGGGCGTGCCGCTCTCATCCCGGTGTTCTTCGGTTCGGTGCTCAGCAATCCGAAGCTCGCGCCACTGGCCCCGGTCATCCTCTATCGGACTCTCGGGCCGCAGCTCCCGCCCGGCCTCCAATCCGCCGCCGTGGTCTGGGGGCTCGTGCACCAGTACGCAGCCGCGTATCCCGATTCGTTGCGCCGCGCAGGATTCGATGGCAACGGTTTCGAGCCCCCGGAGAAGCTATTCGACGCGATCCTCGAAAGCTCCTCGGGCCTGGTGTTCGCGGTCGATGAGCAAGATGAGAGCTGGGCTCGGCTCAAGACCCCGGACGGCAGGATCCATACTTCCATCCCCGAGCTCCTCGAGGAGCTCGCGAGCCTCCGTGGAGCGACCCCCGGCACGGGAGATAGCGCTTTTCCCTTCGTCCTGTCGGCCGGAGAACGGCGCTCGTTTACCGCCAACACGATTTTGCGGGACCCGGAGTGGCGAAAGAAGGATCCCGAAGGGTCTCTGCGCATCAATCCAGAAGACGCCGCGCAGCTCGGCGTCCCCGATGGCGGCCGCGTAAGGCTGACTACCAAGCGCGCGTCGGTCGATGTGTCGATCGAGGTGTCGGGCACGATGCAGCCCGGTCACGTGTCCCTCCCGAACGGGTTGGGCCTCGACCACACCTCCATCGGCGGCGACCGCATTCAAACCGGCGTCGCGCCCAACGAGTTGACAGCCACCGAGGACCGGGATTGGCTCGCAGGCACCCCCTGGCACAAGCACGTCGCTGCCCGGATCGAAGCGCTCGTCTAGCTCAGAGCTGATCTCTGGCAGCCAGCAAGAGCCGCCGCGCTTCGGTGGCGACTTCCTCGACCGGCGCGTCGGGGACCAGCTCAAACATGGCCTTGGGATCCGCAAACGAAACCAGCGCCCCGCCGTCCGACTCCTGCACGACCACGTTGCATGGCAAGAGCAAGCCCATGAACGCGTCTCCTTGGAGCGCCTTGTGGGCAAGCTTCGGATTGCATGCGCCGAGGATCACGTAAGGGCGGAAGTCGACGTCGATCTTCTTCTTCAGCGTCTCTTTCACGTCGATCTTGGTGAGCACGCCAAAGCCGTTCGCTTTGAGTGCCTCGGCCACCTTCTCGAGGGCTTCGTCCACCGAAACACCATCGAGCTGTTTGGAAAACGCATAGCTTGGGTCGTTCATCGAAAGTCTCCTCGAAGCCATTTAAGTCTTGTTTTGGAAGGCGCTACCGGGTGCGCAAATTATGCACCCGGCCGGCGACCACATATTGATAGGGAAGCGATTCGTCGACGACCTCGGCCGCAAAGCCAGCCGCTTCGAGCTCGCGCACAACTGTATCGTGTGTGAGTCGTTTCTGAGCAGGAGGCCCTTCCGGACTCTCCATGGTGAAGTCGACGATGAGCAAGAGACCCCCTGGGCGCAAGGCTGCGAGGAGCTTTTCGGCGTAGGCCACCCGCTCGGAGATATGGTGCCAGGTGTTGACGATCAGGACGCGATCGACCGACCGCGGGGCGAGGGCGGGTTTGTCGGGGGCGACCACGCCGGCTCGCACGTTTTGGAGTGCCTCCCGTTCAATCCGCGCCACCATCGCGTCGACCATCGACTGCTCGGTGTCGAGGGCGAGCACGCGGCCCTCAGCGCCGACGGCCTCCGACAGGTAGCCCAGGAAGTATCCGGTCCCGGCCCCGAGGTCCACCGCCGTCATCCCCTGCCCGCACTGGAGGAGCTCAACGACCTCCTTTGGCCTCTGCCATTCGTCCCGCGCCGGGTCATCGAGCCGATGGGCGTAGGTCTGGGGATCGGGAAACCCGTGCTCGGAGCCGCTCGACTGCCCCTGGGTCGCGATGGGGGCAGCCGGGGCGGGCTCGCTTCCAGACGATCTCCCGTTGCAAGCCGCGGACAGGGCTGTCACAAGCGCGAGTAGGGGAATTGCTTTGGGGGTCATTCGGATCACTCGATTCGCAGGTTTTACAATTAGCGACATCTTTGACCCTAGCAAATGACTTCGCATATTTAGACCACGAAAACGTGAGCTTCTTAACCCTGCGGAGATACAAGAAAAATTGCGCGCAGATACCGTGGGACTATGCTGGCGCTCGTGCTCTCTGAGTTCAGAGGGGGAAAGAAAAGAAGGAACTCCATGAAGAGACATCTCAACTCATCTCTCACCGTCCTGGTGTGCCTCACCCTTTTCGCAACCATGCTGATGGGCTGCAAGAAGGACGCCGAGGAGCCGGAAGCCGAAGATACGACTGGCTCCGAGATTCCTGAGCCGGAACCCGACTTCGACGTCGAGCCGGCTGAGCAGCCCTGTGCCGTCGAGACCGTATACTTCGAGTTCGACTCGGCGGAGCTCGATAGCAGCTCCCGCTCCGCGCTTCAGGAAGCGGTGGAGTGTTACCGCGGGCAGGGCTCGGGCGTGTCGCTCCTTCTCAGTGGTGCGGCCGATCCGCGCGGCACCGAGGAATACAACATCGCGCTCGGTGAGCGTCGTGCTCAGGCCGTTCGCAGCTACCTCACCTCGCTTGGCTTGGATGCAGGCAGCATCTCCACCACCTCCGTTGGTGAGGAGATGGCCACCGGTACCGATGAAGCCGGCTGGGCTCGTGACCGCAACGTGAGCGGCTCCGAGAACTGAAGCGTTGGGGGGTGTGCTCGTGGGGGGTAGACATTGATGCTTTCGGTCTTCCTTCAGACGAGCGCACCGCAACAACTGAATCCCTGGCAACTGGTGGTCGACGCTTCGCCGGTCGTCCAGTTCGTCCTGCTGATCCTCGTCTTCATGATGGTGATGTGTCTGTACATCATCGGGGCGAAGTGGATCCGTTTGAAGCAGGTTACCGATCAGAGTCGGGGGTTCCTTCAGCTTTTCTGGTCCGAGGAAAAGGCTCGCGTTTGGAACGCCAAAGCGATGAACGACATCCACGGCCAGTCAGCCAGTTACGACCGATCGCCGATCGCGACGGTGTTTCGCGCAGGGTATCGTGAGCTCGCACGAATCGCGCGGCAGGGACGCCCGACGAAGGGCGACGTCGAGAATGTGGAGCGCGCGCTTCGCAGGGCGCAAAGCGCGGAGCTGACCCGGCTCGAAAACAAGGTGTCGTTCCTGGCGACGACCGCTTCGACCGCCCCTTTCATAGGCCTTTTCGGTACGGTCTGGGGCATCATGAACTCGTTCATCGCGATCCACGGTGAGAAGAGCGCCGGGCTCGACGTGGTTGCGCCCGGCATCGCCGAAGCGCTCATCGCGAC
>JAFDFW010000263.1 GCA_019309605.1 Deltaproteobacteria bacterium
GCTGCCGTCCGATACGATGTGGAAGCCGAGCTCGCCATTGCCGCCCTCCGTGAAGCTGTAAACCTCGCCCTTGGGCGTGCGCAGGCCCTCCATGACGAGCTTGAAGTGGGCGATGGTCGCCTCGATCGTCGTGTACACGCCATCCTTTTCGGGAAGGACGATGCGGGGGTCGTCGACGTTGATCGGGCCGTCATCGGGCATCTGCTCGATGGCCTGCTCGATGATGCGAACCGACTGCCGGATTTCTTCGAGGCGGACCATGAAGCGATCCCAGTTGTCGCCATCCTCGCCGACCGGCACGTCGAAGTCGAATCGGTCGTACACGAGGTAGGGGTGGTCCTTGCGGACGTCGTACGGAATGCCTGTCGAACGCGCCATCGGGCCGGTGGCCCCATACGACAGCGCCTGCTCCTTCGTCAGCCACGACCTTGTGAACTTCCGGAATCAGCCGCAGCACGTCGTCTTTGAAGGTCTCCGTGGGAGGCGCGGCCATGCCGCCGATGCGCCCAAAGCTGTGTGTCAACCGCGCGCCGGTCTCGCGCTCGAGGATGTCATAAACCCAATCGCGGACCTTCAACAACCAGAGGAACGGCGTGAACGCGCCCAACTCCATCGCCGATGCGCCATTGCAGGTAAAATGGTCGGAGATGCGTGCCAGCTCGCCGAGGATCACACGGTAGTACTGGCAGCGTTCGGGAACTTCGATTTCGAGAAGCTTCTCGACTGCAAGTGCCCAACCAACGTTATTGAGCATGGGCGACACGTAATTGAGGCGGTCGGCGTAAGGAAAGACCTGCGCCCAGGTGCCGCGCTCGCACGACTTCTCGAAGCCGCGGTGCAGGTAGCCGGGCTGCACGTCCAGGTTGGTGAGCGTCTCCCCGTCGAGATCGATGACCATGCGAATGGTGCCGTGCATGGCGGGATGCGAAGGGCCCATGTTCAGGCGCATCGGGTCAGCCGAGAGCTCGAGGGCTGCCATCTCGTTCAACAGCTCGTCAGCGGGTTCCATCTACTCCCCCGAACCTTCCCCTGTGGTTTCCTCGGTCGCCTGGGCGGCTTCGGCTTCCTTTGCCATTCGCGCGTCGATGCGCGCTTGAATATGCCGTGCGGCCTCGGAATCGCTGAGCGTCCGTCGCTGCCCCTGCTGCACGCCGATCGCAGGCGAAACCTGATCGTCGCCGCCGGCGAGCCGCGACTCCCAATCGATGCGCGCAAACGGCTGCCCCTCTTCGATGCCGAACGGCGGCAGCTTGTCGATGTCGTCGACCTCGCGGTAGGGGACCAAGGGCTGCGCCTTGTCGATGGGATAGTCCTTGCGCAGCGGGTGCCCCACGAACTCTTCGTAGAGAAGGATCCTCCGCATGTCGGGATGTCCTGCGAACTTGATGCCGAACATGTCCCAGACCTCGCGCTCGGCCCAGTTTGCTCCAGACCAGATGCTGCTGAGCGTGCCAGGCTCTTCGCCGTCTTTGACGTACGTGCGCAACCGAATGCGCGCGCAGGTCACCGAGGAGCGCGTCATCAGCACCAGGTCGAATCGCGCCGTCTCGCGCTCCGGGTAGTCGACCGCGGTGAGGTCGATGAAGTGATCCATTCGTATGTCGGCGTCGTCCTTCATGAACTGCGCGACCTCAGCCCAATCTTTGAGCGCAACCACCACCTCGTGGTCGCCGAACGCATCGCTCGTTTCGAGCACCCGTTCGCCAAACTGAGTATTGAGCCGGTCGACGACCGCTTGGCTCATGAGTTGCCCTCCCCGGTCCGGCCGGGCGCGCGCTCGGGAACGAGCCTCGGTGGCACGACGATGGGCTTACGGTCGTTGGCCTGAATCTTGTCTTGAAGCAGCATGAGCGCGTCGAGCACGGCTTCGGGCCGAGGCGGACAACCCGGAATGTACACATCGACGGGAATGACTTTGTCGACGCCGGGAATCGTCGTGTAGTTGTCGTAGAACCCGCCACATGAGGCGCAGGTGCCGAAAGCGATGACCCACTTCGGGTCCGCCATCTGCTCCCAGATGCGGCGGACCGCAGGGCCCTGCCGCTGGCTGATCGTCCCGACGACCCAGAGGACGTCCGATTGCCTAGGACTGAAGCGCGGCGCCTCGGCACCAAAGCGCGCGATGTCGTATCGAGGCGCGGCCGTCGCCATGAACTCCATGCCGCAACAAGCCGTGACGAACGGGTACTGGAACAGAGACCACTTGCGCGCCCACTGAAGCAGGTCGCTGAGGCGCGTCGTGACCGCGACCTCGCCGCCGCCCTCGATGACCTTCAGCTGTCCCATTCGAGCGCACCCTTTCTCCAGGCGTAGACCAGAGTCACGCCGAGAACGACCAGGAACAGCACCATTTCGACAAAGCCGAGCCAGCCGAGCTTGGTGAAGAGGCTCGCCCAGGGGTAGAGGAACACCGCCTCGATATCGAAGACGACGAAGAGAATCGCCGTCAGGTAGAATTTGATGCTCAAGCGGATGTGGCTGGCGCCTGTGGTCTCCGAACCCGATTCATACGGAATGGCCTTTTCGGCCGTCATATTCTTGGGCCCGAGGACCGACGTGAGGGCGAATACACCAACGGCGACGAGCAAGGCGACGCCGAGCATCAGGAACACCGGAAAATAGGCCGTGAACATAGAGGGGCGGACTCCGAGACGGGGCAGACTGCGCCGGTCGAGGGATGCTTAGTATCACCCTCAGGGGGTGTCAATGAAGGTGGCTGCGCACTACCGCCACGACCCTGCACGATCATAGAAATGCATGAAGGCGCGAAGATTCTCACTCCGATAGAACTGGAGAGAATTTCACGCTTGTGCCATGGTTTGCCTTGGGGATGGGGAAGCGCCTGAGAACGATCGTCGCTTTATGGGCGGGTTTGTGGCCGAGCGCCGCGTTTGCACAGGCGGAGGAGCCCCAAGAGGCGGGCATCGGGGGCGTGCTGACGTCGCTCGATCAAGGCTTCGGCGCCAACGTGGTCGGGCCGATCGCGCAGGTTCTCTTCTTCGACCTGATCTTTTGGGACAACGGCACCGACGGGGACCTGCAACTCCCCTTCATCGTCTTCTGGCTCATCGCGGGAGCGACCTTCTTCACCCTGCGCTTCGGCTTCATCAACATCCGGGCCTTCAAGCACGCCTGGGTCGTCACGACCGGGCACTACGACGACCCCGACGACCCCGGCGAGGTGACGCACTTCCAAGCGCTCTCTTCTGCCCTGTCGGCGACCGTCGGGCTCGGCAACATTGCAGGCGTCGCCGTGGCGGTCGCCGTCGGCGGACCGGGCGCGGTCTTCTGGATGATCGTCGCTGGCTTCCTCGGCATGTCGTCCAAGTTCGCCGAATGCACGCTTGGGCAGATGTATCGCGAGGTCGGTGACGACGGGCACATCCTCGGTGGGCCCATGCGATACCTCGACCGCGGCCTCGACCAGCTCGGCCTTCCCCGTCTCGGACGGTTCCTCTCCATCTTGTTCGCATTGATGTGCATCGGTGGAAGTTTCGGCGGTGGAAACATGTTCCAAGCCAATCAGAGCTACGCGCAGGTTGCCAGCGTGCTGCCGTTTCTAGCCGGCGGCTGGGGAGCACTCGCCTATGGCGTCGTCCTCGCCTTCCTGGTCGGTATCGTGATCATCGGCGGCATTCGTCGAATCGGACAGGTCGCAGGCGTCATCGTGCCGCTGATGTGCAGCATCTACTTGCTCGCCGGGCTCTTCATCATCATCACGAACTACGATCAGATCGGGCCGGCGGTCGGCAAGATCGTCGGTGAAGCGTTCTCCCCGCAAGCGGGCTTTGGCGGCATGCTCGGCGTACTGGTCACTGGCTTCCGGCGCGCGGCGTTCTCGAACGAAGCGGGCGTGGGGTCCGCATCGATCGCGCACTCCGCGGCCGCCACCGACGAGCCCGTTCGTGAAGGCATTGTCGCCCTGCTCGAGCCATTCATCGATACAATCGTCGTGTGCACGATGACCGGTTTGGTGGTGGTGATCACGGGCGCTTACGAGAGCGGCACCGAAGAGGGCGTGCTCATGACCTCGAAGGCCTTTGCGACCGTCCTTCCATGGTTCCCAAAAGTTCTCAGCCTCGCTGTCTTCTTGTTCGCATTCTCGACGATGATTTCGTGGAGCTACTACGGCGAACGATGCTGGACGTTCCTCTTCGGCAGCCAGTTTTCGATGCTCTACAAGGTGCTCTTCTTGGGCTTTGTGGTGTTCGGTTCGGTGTTGAAGCTCGGCAACGTAATCGACTTCTCGGACCTGATGATCCTCGGCATGTCCTTCCCGAACATCCTCGGTGCGTTCTTGTTGAGCGGCAAAGTCAGCGAAGCGCTCAAGAGTTACTGGAGCCGCTACAAGAGTGGCCAGATGCAGCCGAGAAGGTAACTGCTAGGATTGGTTCATGTCGGAGTTCGCAGCACGCCGCACCCAGCTTCTGGAGGCAATCGGAGATGGCGTCGCCGTGTTTCCGTCCGCTCCACTCGCCGTGCGCAACCACGACGTCGAGCATCCGTACCGGCAGGATAGCGACCTCTATCGCGCGATCCTCTTCGTTCGTCCGAAGAAGCGAGAGCGTGAGATGTGGGACGGACCCCGGGCTGGCGTAGAAGGCGCAGTGGAGGCATTCGGGGCCGACGTGGCCTTTCCAATCGACGAACTCTCCAAGAGGCTTCCCGACTATCTCGATAACGTCGAGCGCCTTCACTACCGGCTCGCCCAAAACGACGAAGCCGATGCCAAGCTTTTCGACTGCCTGAACCTGCTGCGCCGCGGGGGCCGTCGCGGGGTCACGGCGCCCGCAACGATCATCGACTCGTCCGTACACTTGCACGAAATGCGCCTGCGTAAGAGCGATGCCGAGCTCGCGACGATGGGACGTGCGGCGGCGATCACCAAAGAGGCTCATCTGCGGGCCATGCAGATCGCACGGCCGGGAATGC
>JAFDFW010000264.1 GCA_019309605.1 Deltaproteobacteria bacterium
GAAGGCCTGGTCCCCCGTCATTCCAGGCATGTTGAGGTCCATCAGGACCAGGTCGGGCCGGGGTTGCGTCTCATTGTAGATCCGGAGGGCTTCCTCGCCGCTTCGGGCAAAGATCACGCGGTGACCGCTTTGCCGCACCACGCGGCCGGCGCTTCGGCGCACGATGTCCTCGTCGTCGACCAGCATAATCAGGAGCTGCGTCGTCGGGAGCTTGATGGCCGGAAAGCTCGGTTCCGTCGGGGCCATCGGGCGTTCGCTGGTCAGCGGAAACACCACCTGGAACTCGCTGCCTCGATTCGGCACGCTGTGCAGCGTGATGTGACCATTGTGCGATTTTGCAATCTCGTAGACGGCCGCGAGACCTAGGCCTGCGCCCACTTGGTCGCCTTTGGTCGTGAAGAACGGATCGAACGCGCGTTCCTTCGTCGCGTCGTCCATGCCGATGCCCGTGTCCTCGACGGTGATCAGAGCGTGAGCGACCAGCGGGTTGAGTGGCGCCTTCTCGAGGTCGAGCTGGTCCGCCTTCTTGGCGCTCATTTTCAGTTTGCCCCCGTTGGGCATCGCGTCGCGCGCGTTGATCAGCAGATTCATCAGAAGTTGATGCAGTTGCCCACGGTCACCGGTCACCTTGAGACCACGGTCGATGTTCGCCTCGATGCTGATGCCCCGGTGGAATGTGTGGCGCGCGAGCTGAATTACGTGATGGCAGAGCTCGGACAAGTCGACCTCGGTGTGACTGCGCTCCACCTCGCGCGCGAAACCCAGCAAGCGACTCGTCATCTCGGTCGCCGCCGCGGCTGCCGTGCGGATGTCGTCGAACGCTTCACGCACATCGGGCTCGCTAACCTTGGTTTCGCCCGAAAGCCCATTCAGAAAATCGATGCTTGCTCTCACCGCACCGAGAAGATTGTTGAAGTCGTGGGCGACACCCGTCCCGAGCCGCCCAATGGCCTCGAGTTTGCGACGCTGAGCGACCTGCTCCTCCATCGGATCGTGATGCGCAAACAGGAGGAGGCAGCTTCCGATCTGAATCCGGTCGCCGTACGTCAGGACCCGCCGCGCGACCGCCATACCGTTGACCTGCGTGCCATTTCGGCTGTCGAGGTCCTCGATTACGTAAGCACCATTTTGATGCTGGAAGATGCGTGCGTGCATGCGCGACACGAGAGTATCGTCGATCATCACGTCGGCACTGTCGCCGCGACCGAACGTCAACTCCGTGTCGATCGCGTACTTGTCACCGGCTAGGTTCCCCGCGAGCACGACAATGCGGGCCTGCTCCTCCTTTTGGGAGAGCCCCTTCTGCGCAAAGACATGGCGCCGTGTTACCTCGCTGGGATCGTGTCGCGACATCAGTAGGCGGGCCCCCAAGGCCCATTAGATGGTAGCGTGCAGGAGAGACCAAGGGTGTAGCCCTGTGGGGTGACCCACTCCAGCGCACAGGGGCGCCTGATTGATCTCTTGGGCCCGTCGGCAATACTCCGCGTCCGGTCATGCCTTCCTCGGCGCCACAGCCTTCCAGATCCCTAATGATCCGGCAGACTTGCGTGCTCGCAGGGATGCTGGCTCTGTTTCTGCAGGGCTCGAGCAGCGGCCACATGGTGCTGGTCGAGCATGCGCGCTGCGCGGAGCATGGGGAGCTGGTCCACGCAGACGACGCGCATCACCACGTTGCCAGGGGCCACGCGCACGCCGAGTCGGCTGCAGTCCACGGAGCTCCGGACGAGGGCTCGGACGAGACGCACGACCATTGCGCGCTGTCGGTCGATCGCCGAGATGCCATCGTTTCGATCTGCGCACCAAAGGTGTCCACCTACGCCCTCGCAGTCCCGCACGCATTCGCGCCCAGCGACGCACCCCTCGCTACGCGCACCGCTCGCTTCCGAATCGCACCGAAGAACTCACCTCCCGCCTAACGTTTGTCCAACCAACGAACGTGAAGCCGCGTGAATACGCGGAGGCAGGAGTAATGAGTGAAGGGGAATCGAAGAAACAGCACGTGTGCAATTGCGCTCGGAGTCTTGGCTCTGTGGGCGGGGGGGCCGGTGTGCGCACAGACCGAGGCCGAAGCCGATTTGCATCCGCCGCACCTTGTCGACTCGCCACCCCCTCAGTTTCCACCCGGACGGGAAGGAGAGGGCCTGCATCCGACTGTCGTCCTGTTGGTCACGATCACCGGCGATGCGAAGGTGACCGATATCGTCGTGGAGCACTCGGCGGGGCCTGATTTCGACGCTGCCGCGGTCGAGGCGGTGCAAATTTGGACGTTCGAGCCGGCGACGAAGGGCGGGGCGCCGGTGGCGAGTCGGATTCGGATTGCCGTGCACTTCGAAGAGCCGGAAGTGGGCGTTCACGACGACACCGGAGCCTACGCCGGCGCCGCCGCCAGCACTGACGCTGACGCTGACGCTGACGCTGGCACTGGCACTGGCACTGACACTGGCACTGACGCTGACGCTGACGCTGGCACCTATCGGACGGACGCGCGGGTCGGCGCCGAGCGGCTTCGAAGCGCTGGGCGCGGAGCGGCAGACTTCGAGATTGATCAAGACATCCTCAATGCTGCGCCGGTCTTCTCCGCCAAGGATCTCCTCAAGCGCGTCCCGGGCCTCTACGCCTCGCAGCCCGAGGGTGGTGCGGTGGGCGAACGCTTCTTCTTACGCGGCTTCGACTCGGAGCACGGCCAAGACATCGAGTTCAAGGTCGGCGACATCCCGATCAATCAGCCGTCGCACATCCACGGGCAGGGGTACACGTATCAGGGCTTCATCATCCCAGAAGTAGTGCGGCAACTTCGCGTCACGGAAGGGGTATACGACCCGGTACAGGGCGATTTCGCGATCGCGGGCACGATCGATTACGAACTCGGTGTGGAGCGACGGGGCGTCTACGCGAAGACCGACTTGGGCTCCTTCCGTACATTCCGGCAAATCGCGATCTTCGCGCCCGAAGGCAGTGACGCCGATACGTTTGGCGCCTTTCAGCTGCGGCGGACCGACGGGTTCGGCGAGAATCGCGACGGCATCGATGGCTCGGCGATGTTCCAGTACGGGTTCGGCCGTGAGCACTGGCGCTTTCGCGTCCGCGGTGCCTTTGCCGGAGCGCATTACAACACCGCCGGTGTGTTGCGCTCAGACGACATTGAGGCCGGTGATATCGCTTGGTCCGACGTGTACCCGTTCGACACGGCACGTGCGCAGAACGGGTCCAATCTTGGCACGATACTCGGGTTCTCCGGCGAGCACCGCGGCGAAAACAAGCGCAACTCGAGCTTCGGCCTGTGGCTCCAGTTCCACGACTTCCGGCTGAAAGAGAACTTCACCGGTTTTCTCCGCACGGACGCCAACGGTGACACTCCGGGAGACCTCATCGAACAACTCGACCGGCGGTTCGTGATCGGCGGCAACGCCCGCCACCGAACGCGCCAGTTCGCGCCGGCTGATCGGGCGAAAGGAACGATCGAGCTCGGCCTCTCAGGTCGGGTCGACCTGATCGAGCAAGAGCTCGACCTTGTCGAAGCGCCGCAAAACCGCGTCTACGAGGAGCGCATCGACGCCGACATCGCCGAAACCGACATCGGCATGTGGCTCGATCTGGACTGGGACTTCACGAGGTACCTCAACATCACCGGCGGCGTGCGGGCGGACGTGCTGTTCTACAACGTTACGGATCGGCAGGAGAGCGTGTCACCCGAGGGCGTCGTTCCCTACCGACGAACCGCCGCCGGCGTCGCCGTCGGACCACGCACCGCAGTCACCGTCAAGCCGATCGAGGAGCTCGATGTCGTGTTGGCGTACGGCCAAGGCTTCCGCTCCCCCCAAGCACGCGTGCTCATCGAAAACGAAGATGTCCCTTTCACCAAGGTTCACTCGGTCGACATCGGATTGCGCTCGCGGGCGGGCGAGAACGACGAGTTCAAGCTCGCACTGACAGGCTTCTTCACCAAAATGAACAATGACCTGATCTTCGAGGCGCATGAAGCACGCTTCGAACCGGTCGGGCCCACGACACGAATCGGCGCAGTCTTCTACACCCAGGCCCGCCCCCTTCCCTGGCTCTACGGGGCGTTCTCGGTAACGTACGTACGGGCGACTTTGGATGAAACACCGCCGCCAGAGCCGGGTGAACCGCCGTCTGGGCTTCAGGCCGGCGACCCGATCCCGTTCGTGCCGCCATGGCTGCTGCGCCTGGACTTGGGCGCCTCCGAAGACTTGGTCGACCTCGGTAAGCACGCGCTGCACGGCAAGCTCGGCTTCGGTTACACCTTCCTCAGCGAACGCCCGCTATCTCGGTTTCCAAGTCTTCAACCTGCTCGACACCCGATACGCCGCGCAGGAGTTCGTGTTCGAATCCAACTGGAACCCCAACGCGCCGCCAACTGGCCAGCCCGCAAGACACATCGCCGCAGGCGCCCCGAGAACATTCCTCTTCCAGATCGGTTTCCGCCTCTGATGCTGGCACTGGCAAGGGCACTGCTCTAGCCTGGCCACGGTGCAACATCGAGATGACTTTCCCATCGCGATCATCGGGGCGGGGTTCTCCGGAATCGGAGCGGCGGTTCAGCTGATCAAGGCGGGGATCCACTCCTTCACGATCTTCGAACGCGCAGGCGAGATCGGCGGGACCTGGCGGGACAACACCTATCCGGGATGCGCCTGCGATGTGCCGTCGCACGTGTACTCGTTCTCATTCGAGCAGAACCCGAACTGGACTCGGCGCTACGCGACCTCGTGGGAAATCCAGGAATACCTGCTCGGCGTCGTCGACAAGCACCAGCTCCGTGAGCACATGAAGCTCAACACGGAAATCGTTGAAGCACGCTTCGATGAGGCCTCCGGTACATGGACGCTCACGACCGACGATGACGACACCTTCACCGCGCGCGTGGTGATTGCCGGGGTCGGGGGTCTCGTCGATCCATCCTATCCGAGCATCGAGGGACTGGCAGGTTTCGAAGGCGACATGATTCACACGGCGCGCTGGAACCATGACGTCGACCTCGCCAAGAAGCGTGTTGCAGTGATCGGTACCGGGGCGAGCGCGGTCCAGGTGGTGCCGTCCATCGCATCCATGGTCAGTACGCTGAAGGTCTTTCAACGCACGCCAGGATGGGTCGTGCCCAAGGCCGATCGGCTCTACCCGAAGCGGCTCCGCAGGTTCCTGGCGCGCTTCCCATTCTTCCTTCGCATCAGTCGCTTCATGAAGTACTGGTTGAGCGAGCTTCGTGGACCGATCGTGTTCCTCGACTCGGCGATCCTTTCGAAGATTGGAACCCACATTTCGATGTGGAACCTCCGGCAGCAAGTGCGCGACCCGGCGCTCCGAGAGAAGCTCACCCCTGACTTCCAATTCGGTTGCAAACGAGTTCTGGTCTCTGACGACTATTGGGCGGCATTCGAGCAGGAGAACGTCGAGCTGGTAAGCAACCCGATCACGGCAATCGAGCGCCAGGGGATTCGAACGTCGGACGGAACGCTCCATGAAGCCGATGCGATCGTTCTAGCGACGGGCTTCAAGCTCGGTCTCGTCTCCGCACCCTTTCCAGTCATCGGCCGCGGGGGCCGCGCGCTCGACGACGCATGGAAACGCGGCGCAGTCGCCTACAAGGGAATGACCGTGGCCGGCTTTCCCAACTGGTTCATCATGATGGGTCCCAACACGGGCCCAGGTCACACCTCCGTGCTGGTGTACACCGAAGCTCAGATCTCTCACGCGCTCCAAGCGATCAAGAAGATCATGGCCGAGAACCTCAAGTGCATGGACGTGCGCCAAGAAGTACAAGACCGGTACAACGACGGCATTCAGAAGCGCATGAAGCGCATGGTCTGGTCGGGATGCGAGAGCTGGTACCTCTCGGAAGACGGCACCAATCACTCGCTCTACCCGGGCTTCGCCGCGGAGTACGTCCTCCGCACGCGCGAGCTGCACCCACGGGACTACGAGATCACCCACTTCTAGTCGAGCGCCGCGAAACCTCGTGGTGGATGCGACGAGTCGTCTTTACGGGGCCGACTGCCGCAGGACTTCGAGGTTGGCGGCCTTCTTCCGCGCGGCCTCGCCCATCGACTTCTTGAGCTTCTCGGGAAGTGCCTCTGCCGGGATCACGAGGTCGGTCTTAGTGCCAACAAGGGGACACGCGTGTCCCCTAGGAGAGGCCGATGCCGGTTTGGAGGAGGTGGGTGGCGGCTAGGGCTAGTTGGCGAGCTTGTTCGGACGAGAGGGTTCGGAGGCGGGGATGGCGGTCGACGAGCATTCTGGCGAGGCCGTGGGTGAGGGCTTCGCTGGTGAGGGCGATGAGCTCGGGGTCAGCCTCGGGAATCAGGCCAGCGTTTTGGCCTTCGATAATGAGCGCGATCAACTTTAGCCTTCGCTCATCTTTGATCTCGCCCAGGGAGCGGGCGGAAACCGAGTCGGTGCTGTGGATGAGGTCGAAGAGAGCGGGGTGCTCGGACGCAAACCGCACATAGGCCACGCTCATCGCCCGGAACTGTGTCAGCGCGTCGCTGCATTCTGCGGTGGCCTCGTCCACCTTCCGTTCGAGCTCGGCAGCGGCTTTTTCAGCGACCGCTTCGAGCAAAACCCGTTTGTCGGCGAAGTGGCGGAACGGCGCCGCGGACGAAACGCCCGCTTCTCGGGCGAGGGCACGCATGCTGATCGCCTCGACCCCTTGCGAGTCGACGAGGCCGAAGGCGGTCTCGAG
>JAFDFW010000904.1 GCA_019309605.1 Deltaproteobacteria bacterium
AACCTTGCAGGCTAACGAGCAGGGTCATCCGACGCCTTCAGAATCGCCTCGTCGTAAAGGTGTTCCAGCTCGGCGACACGTTCTCGAACGTCATACTCGTGTTCCATCTTGAGTCGCCCCGCGGCTCCCATTCGCTGTCGTAGCGCGGGCTCGGCGATCAGTCGCCCGATGCGTTCGGAAAGGCGCGCTACGTCTCTTTCGGGAACGAGAAAACCCGTGCTCCCATCGTCGACGATGTCCGGAAGCCCACCGTGCATGGTCGCGATGACCGGGATTCCGCACGCAGCCGCTTCTTTGGCGACGATGAGCCCCGACTCTCGGTCGCCGGAGCGAGTAACCACGCTTGGGGCTAGAAGCATGTCGCAAGCGCTCAGATGTTTGGCGACTTCATCAGGGTGCAACACTCCCAGGAACGACACGAACCGGTCCAAGCCCAACCGAGTGACGAGTGCACGCAAGTCTTGCGCGAGCGGTCCGTCGCCGACGATGTCCAGAAGCACTTTTTCGGAAGCGTGCGGGGCGTAGGCCCGGATCGCGTATTCGATCCCCTTCTTCTCCACGAAGCGTCCGATCAGACAGATGCGAAGCGACGCAGCGTCGTTGGTTTCCCTGGGTGTGAACCGAGTGAGGTCGATGCCAAGACGATGGACGCGAAGCTTGTCCTCGGGAACGCCGTGCGACACGAGCAGTTCCTTGAGGTCGGTTGAGGCGCAAAGACCTAGTGTCATTCTCTCGAGGACGTCGTTGGAATGGAGCAAGAAGGGCCAAAACTCCGGTTCAAACCGTTGAGCGTTCCAAAACAGAGGAACGTCATAGCCGTGAAACGTAACGACGAAGGGAAGCTCGAATCGCTGGACGTACGGCAGAGCATATACGGCGCCGGTGGCGAAGTGAGCGTGCACGATGTTGAACGGCTCGTCGCGAAACCGCCGAAAGAAAGCCGGGCTATACCGGGTCAGCCCGTAGGCCACGTTGGCACGATGTACATGGTCGAAGGGAAACCAGTCGAGATTCGTAGTCCGCCAACAAAAAACCTCGGCTTCATATCTCTCGTGATTGACCAGTTGCTCGTAGACGAAGGTCTGCGAGTGGGGCAGGTAGTTGGTGTTGAAAACTGCCGCACGTCGGATGGTTTCCCCGAGGGAACCGGTCGTATTTTCAATCGGTGACGTAGGCACTACCCGACGCTGGGCCCTTCCGGTAGATGAAGAAGTCGGCGAGAGACTCGATTTTGTCGTCTTTCTTTAGCGGGTATTTGTTCCTGACGATCTTACCCAGTCGGTGAACTTTCGGTGTTTGACGTGCTTGGCCTGAAACCAGCTGTTGCGATTGATGTCCGACGAATAGATGATGACGAACTTGGTGCCAGCGGCGAAGAGGTCACGCATGTAGCGTTCGAAGACCGCGTCTTCAATGAGATGGAAGAGCACGTCGATCGAGAGGGCGAGGTCGGCTCGCAAAGCAGCGAGGTCGGCTCGAAGTTGCTCCGAATCGCGAAGGTGAAATGTCTTGGACGGATCGTCGGCAAAGCGCTCTTGGCACTTGCCGATGCTGTGCGGCGACACATCGAGGCCCGTGTATCGGGGGAATTTGTAGAGCGATAGCTGGTTACCATCACCGCAGCCGAACTCGATGACAGATTCGACGGCGTTGTCCTCGACGAAAGCGTTGATCACTTCTGCCTTGAAGAGCGCCAATCGGCCGTATGAGCCAGCGCCCGAGTTTCCGCCCTTGGCATAGCGTTCTTGCCAGTACGTTAGAGAGCTGAACGCGCGCCTGCTGCCAATGCGGCCACGAATGTGCCGAGTCAGATCTGTCCAGAACGTGGTCATCACGGGGCGTAGCCTAGCATGCGCGTTTACGCCGACCACAGGCGGTGTCCGTCTCTTCCGACCTTTCGGGGAGGGTTGGCAACTCTGTAGTGGGTCACGTATGCTCGGCCCGCCTTCGCTTTGAGATGACGGGTTTTCTCGAGAAGCTGGCCGACTTCCAAACCCGTCGGCGTCTTAGCCCATTGGGACCCTGTTGAGGGCCCAATTGCGGGGTACTAGCTTGTTATGTCGACTGGTCCGAAACGCGGACAGGGCCTTTGTTCTCAATGCCGATCAGTTAGGGATGGAAGTGATCGGTATTGGGTCCAAGCGCTCTCTTGCCCGCTCGAAATAGGCACAACCGGCCAGTCCGGACGCGGCTAGGTTAGGAGAGAGCTATGTACTTCGATTTGACGCTGTACCGGTTAATGCTCCAGCTGGCGTGGAGCGAGCCACGCTTGCGTCCACGGCTCACAGCCTTGTTCGTGGCGCTCGTGTTCATACCGCTGTATTCCGGCGCGACCGCGCTCTTCTACCTGCTCGACAAGCTTTCGCCCTCACTTCATCGCGTGCGCATCGAGAAGCCGGTCTTCGTGGTGGGCCATGCCCGTAGCGGCACGACCTTGCTCCACCGGCTGATGGTGAGTGACGCGGAACACTTCAACTTCTTTCTT
>JAFDFW010000905.1 GCA_019309605.1 Deltaproteobacteria bacterium
AGAGCAGACGATCAGGGAGAAGAAGTTCGGTGCGGCCGCGGGCATCACCGGAGGCATGATCCTGCTCGGCCTCTCCGCTTGGCGACTCATCGAGGACGATCAACGGGACCAGTATTCGCGCGGCCTCGGCGTGATGTTCATGACACTCGGCATGGCCGATCTCACCATCGGTGTCTTCGCCGCGACACGCATCCCGCACGAGAAACACAGACTCGACCGGTGGGAGCGGGCCCGTAAAGACGGCATCACCGACATCGAGCTAGCCCACTTCGAAGGCGAGCTGCAAGCCTCCCACGAGACCCGCGAAGGGGAACGCCTGTTGGTGCGTTGGGGCGGCCTCACCCATGCGCTGGCCGGTCTCCTGGTCCTGGCGTTCGCGCCCATTCCCGACAGCATGAACGGAAGCGACCGTGTCGCGGGCTACGTCATCTCGCGATACCCCAAGCGAGAACGCGTGGAAGGAATACAACAGGCGGAAGACTCCCATGCCGGGGCACGAGTTCCACTGGGGCGTTGCTCCCTCGATTTCCAAGCAAGGGGCCGGCATTTCGGTCGGCGGCGCATTCTAGTCGCGACCGGCTTGCATTGCGGCCGCCTCACCGAGTAGGAAGCCCCCCCTATGGAGCTCGACCAACTCAAAGTCATCGTCACCGGCGGCGCCTCCGGGCTTGGAGAGCACTTCGCCAAACAGCTCCTCGCCGCAGGCGCTCAGGTCGCAGTGGGCGACATCAACGAGGAAGCCCTGGCCGCCCTCCCCGACGGCATCCACCAACGAAAGCTCAACGTCGCCGACCAGGACGACATCGCGCGCTTCGTTCCGTGGGCTGCCGAGCAAATGGGCGGGCTCAACAGCCTGATCAACAACGCTGGGGTCATCCGTGACGGCCTTTGGGTCAGCAAGAGCCGCAAGACCGGCGAGATTCGACGCATGTCGCGTGAGGACTGGGACCTGGTCATCAGGATCAACCTGACCGGCGCAGCCCTGATGGTCCAAGAGGTCGTCGCGCACATGATCGAGCGGGATGAGCCCGGCGTCATCGTGAACATCTCGTCGATCGCGCGTCACGGCAACCGTGGCCAAAGCAACTATGTCGCCGCCAAGGCGGCCCTCGCAGCCAACACCCGTACCTGGATGAAGGAGTTCGCTCCCTACGGCATCCGGGTCGCCGCGGTCGCCCCCGGCGCCACCGAAACGCCGATGACCGCTGCCATGAACCCCAAAGCGCTCGACATGATTGTCGCTTCGATCCCGCTTGGACGAATGGGACGTCCCGAAGACATCTGGCGGGCGGTGAAGTTCATCTTCGACTGTGACTACTTCACCGGCGAGACCATCGACGTACCGGCGAGACCATCGACGTCCACGGCGGTGGTGCGCTCTGATCAGCCGAGCCCCCGCATGATGGCGCGGTGCACGAAATAACCCAGCGGCAGCAGCGCACATCCCATTGCATACGCGCCCCAAAACGAAAATCGGTCGCGCATCAAGAACGGGATGAAAAACAGGAGCGTGATCGGCAGCGCCACCAAGATGCTGCGAGCCATCTGAAAGACGCTAGCGGGGTCCCTGTGCTGCAGATAGGACAACGGAAGCACTAGCATTGTCGCCAAAGGCAGCGCGATGAGGAAACCAGCATTGACCGGGTATCGCCGCGAGATCCACGCTGCGACACCGATGATGAGCGCCGAGACGAGCGTGTTCAGGACGATGAGCATGGCACCTAGCCGGCGGCAATCACTCGCTGAGGTCGCTGAAGAAGTACTCGATCTGACCGAGGTAGCGCTCTGCGCGACGGCGGGCGATCGTGTTCGACAGCCGCGCCTCGGGAAGCACGTCGCCGGCGTCGAGCACCTCCTGCAACAGCGCCGTGAAGAGCTTGTGGTCCCCCATGGCCACCGCGTAGTGCCGCGCCATTTGCATCTGAACCATGAGGTTCCGGCGTTCGGTCTTCTCGAGCACGTCGTCTAGAAGCAGCTTCGCGCGGTCCATGTTGGGCGGGAACTCCGAGGCCGCGAGCACACCCATGGTCATCTGGCCGATCATGAACATGAAGTCGGGGTCGAGCTCGACCGAATGCTCGAGGAGCACCTTGGCGAGCGGCAGGTCCGCAACGGTGTCCATGTCCTCCATGCCCATGTTGATTCGAGCGCCGAGCGATGCGCCCGCCCAGAGCATAATGGCCGCATCCTCTTTTTGGGTGAACACGGCATTGACCCAAGCCTCGAGCGTGTCCACGCCGCCCTTGATCGCGTCGTCCAATCCCGGGTCTCGGTTGCGCATGAAGTGCCTCGAAAGATCCCAGGATCGCGTGTACATGACCAGGGCCCTGCGACGCAGGTGGTCAGCGTGTTCCCAGTCGTCCTCGATGTCGGCGACCTCGACCTCGTCCTCAATCCATCCGGTGCCGTACCCGACGTACGCCCCGACGAGAGACATCCCGATCACCTCGTTGTCCGGAACGATCCGCAACAAGCCTTCCAGCTGAATGATCGCGGCTGGAAATGACTTCCCGACCAGGTCGTAGTCCCAGTGCTGCTCCACCCCGGGTGCCGCCCGCCCAAAAAGCGCTGCGGTCGAATCCGCAGCGATTTTTGCC
>JAFDFW010000265.1 GCA_019309605.1 Deltaproteobacteria bacterium
CGAACCCTTGCTGCGCACCACGAGCTTGGGGGTGAGGATCCGCGCGACCGTCGGCGGACTCGGAGTATCCGTGTTGGCGCGACCGCTCGCGGAACGTTACCCAGAGCTCGAAGCGATCGAGGGCCTGCCGCCCATCCCAGAGATCCCGGTCTGGCTCGTCGGACACCGCGCCCTCCGCAACCTCCCCCGCATTAAGGCTGTATGGGCCCTCCTCGAGGAGCTAACCTCGGAATTCCCATGAGCGACGCATTACCGAACGCAAGTTCGCCCGCATGGCATACGCTACCCGTTGACACTGTCTTGTCGCATCTGTCCTCGTCCCCTCACGGCCTGACGGAAGCCAAAGTCGAGCATCGACTCGATCTCTACGGCCCGAACGAGCTGGAGGCCGCTGATCGTATCTCGCCCTGGGCCATTCTGTTCGAACAATTCAAGGATGTCCTGATCATCATTCTGCTGATCGCGACCGCGATCTCCGCGTTCCTCGGACACGGTGTCGAGGCCATCGCCATCGCCGTGATCGTGCTGTTCGCCGTGCTGCTGGGCTTCATACAGGAGTACCGAGCAGAACGCGCGATCGAAGCGCTGAAGGAAATGGCCGCACCCACCGTGACGGTGATCCGTGACGGTCAGGAGATCGAGCTTCCGGCGCGCGAGCTCGTGCCTGGCGACCTCATTCTGTTGCGCGCGGGGGACAAGGTGGCGGCTGACGCGCGGCTGGTCGAGTCGGTCAATCTGCAAGCAGACGAAGCGGCGCTCACGGGCGAATCCGTGCCCGTCGAGAAGAACACCGAACCGCTTGATGGCGAGGACCTGGCCCTCGGCGACCGCAGTAACATGGTGTTTGGTGGAACCATCGCTACCTATGGCCGGGGCCGTGCCGTCGTCGTCGGGACCGGCATGAATACCCAGTTCGGTCGGATTGCCCAGATGTTGCAATCCGTCGAATCCGGCAAGACGCCTCTGCAGCGGACTCTCGACAAGCTGGGTCGTGTCCTGGCCGTAGCAGCACTTGTCGTCGTGGCCGCTATCGTCGCCATGGGCATGCTCCGCGGCCAACCGTTGCTGGAGATGTTCATCTTCGGGATCGCCCTGGCCGTCGCCGTCGTGCCGGAGGCCCTTCCGGCAGTCGTCACCATTTCGCTGGCGATCGGCGTGCAACGTATGGTGAAGCGCAACGCCCTCGTGCGCCGCCTGTCAGCCGTCGAAGCCCTGGGCAGCACCTCGGTCATCTGCTCGGACAAGACCGGCACGCTGACCAAGGACGAGATGACCGTCCGCCAACTCTACACGCCCGAAAGAACGCTCACCATCTCCGGTAGCGGCTACGCGCCCGAGGGCGAGCTCTCACTGGACGGCCTGGCTGTCGAGCCCTCTCCACAGGAGACGGAGTTGCTGCTGGCCGCCGCGCTAGTTTCCGATGCACACCTCGTCCGCGACGACACACACGGCGCTTGGCACATCAAGGGAGACCCCACCGAAGGCGCCATGATCGTGGCGGCAGCGAAATCCGGGTTGCACAAGGACGACCTGGACCTCGAGTTTCCCCGCATTGGCGAGATCCCCTTCACCTCTGAAGCCAAACGGATGACAACCTTGCATTCGATCGCGAATGGTCAGGTCGCGTACGCCAAGGGCGCGCCCGAGACCATCCTCGATTCGTGCTCTCGCCAATTGACGGCGCCAGGCGAAGTCGCGCTCGGGGATGCTGACCGAGACAAGATTCTGGAAGCGGTCCAACAGATGGCTGGCGAAGCCCTCCGCGTGCTCGCTGTGGCCCGCAAGGCAGATGCCACCCTCGAAGACGCTGAGCACGATATGACCTTCCTCGGCTTGCTGGGCATGATCGATCCACCGCGTCCCGAGGCCCGAGCCGCCGTCGAACGATGCGAGCAAGCTGGCATCAGAGTCGTGATGATCACGGGCGACCATCCCCTCACTGCTGCGGCAGTGGCTCGTGAGCTCGGTTTGTTCAAGGCGGGGCGCGCGGTGACCGGCGCAGAGCTCGAAGACATGAGCGACGAGGAGCTCGAGCGCAATGTCGAAACCATCGAGGTCTATTCCCGCGTTTCCCCGGCTGACAAGCTTCGGGTGGTCACCGCCCTGCAAGAGCGCGGTCACGTCGCAGCGATGACAGGCGACGGCGTGAACGACGCACCGGCTCTCAAGAAGGCGGACATCGGCATTGCCATGGGGATCACCGGCACCGACGTGAGCAAAGAAGCCGCCGCGATGACCCTGCTCGACGACAACTTCGCATCGATTGTTGCGGCGGTGGAAGAAGGGCGCGGGATCTTCGAGAACATCAAGAAGTATCTGATGTATCTGCTCTCCTCGAACATCGGTGAGATCGGTCTCATGGCCGGCGCCACGGTCGCTGGTTTGCCGCTGCCCTTGACTGCCGTGCAGATCCTCTACGTCAATCTGGCCACCGATGGCTTGCCTGCGCTGGCACTGTCGGTCGATCCCCCCGAAGACGACCTGATGCAGCGACAACCGCGGAACGCGCGCGCCGGAGTATTCACTCGCCCCGTGCTGACACTGATGATTATCGGAGGGCTGTGGTCCACAGCGGTGAATCTCGGCCTCTTCACATGGGCCCTGCGCTCGGGTCGCAGCGTTGCTGAGGCCATGACGATGACCTTCGTGTCTCTGGTGTTGATCCAGTTCTTCAAGGCCTACAACTTCCGCTCCGACCGACAGTCCGTCTTGCATCGGCCGTTCGCCAACAAGTGGCTGAACCTCGCCATCTTTTGGGAGCTGGGGCTGTTGGTATTCATCGTGTCCTTTCCACCGCTGCACGAGCCGTTCGGCAAGTACGCGTTGTCTCGGGCGGACTGGCTGATCGCCATCGGCGTATCGTTGACCATTTCGCCTGTCCTGGAGCTGGCCAAGTGGTTCGAACGGCACGGTTGGTTCGGAGAGCTGTCCTGACGGTTGGCCTAGTGAACGCATGGACGATACTTCAGGATGCGCTGTTTTTGCTTCTGGGCGCAATGCTCCTCGGCGCCCTTTTGTATCCGAGTTCAGCTGACGGGATACACGGCATCGTTGTCTCACCGACATCGCCGAACGCGAAGGGCTGGCCGCCGCGGCGTACGTCGGCGGCCATAGCTCAACGGAGATGGCGGGGCGCGTCTACGTGAGCCCGCAGGCCGACTCGGCCGAAGCCGCGTTGCGCGCGCGGGCGAGAGAAGATCGCTTCAAACCCGGCACAGAACCCAGCACCGATCAAACCTGGGAAGCGCGGGCTGCGATTTTGTCCCAGGATTCGTGGCAGACGCGAAGGGATTCGAACCCCCGACCTCTCCCTCCGGAGGGGAGCGCTCTATCCAGCTGAGCTACGCGTCCTGGTGGCCCTCCACGTACTCAACCCAGACGCTTGGCGCAAGGCGGGCGGCATTTGAGGGCCGTTGCGATCTTTCGCTGAAAGGGTGTGCAACTCCGGTGCGTTGCGTACCCGGGGAGAGTGCCCTTCGTGCTATGAAGGGCGGGATGAGCTTGTGGCAAGCGGCTCTAGTGTTCTTCCTGAGCGCGGCGGTGCTTGTGCGCGCTGGATCTTCGCTGGCGGGTTACGCGGATCAGATCGCGGAGCGCATGAAGATGAGCCGGCTCTTCGTGGGCACGATGATGCTGGCACTCGCGACCTCGCTGCCTGAGCTCGTGACCGACATCACCGCCGCCCGAGCCGGTGCGCCCGACCTTGCGGTGGGTGATCTGTTTGGTTCCTCGATGGCGAACATGGCGATCCTCGCCATCATCGACCTGCTCTACCGGGGCAACGTCTGGCCCTCGGTCGAGCTCGGTCATGCCCGGGTCGCCGCGGTTGCAATCGCGCTGACCGCCATGGCGGCGCTGAGCATCTTCGCACAAGGCACGCTCCGGATTGGGTGGGTCGGCCTCGTCCCGATTCTCATCGTGGTGATTTACGCGCTCTCCATTGCCTGGTTTCGTCGCATGCCGCTTTTGGCGCGGCCAGGACTCGAGTCTCCTCGAATCCCGTTGCAGAAACCCACTGGATGGAGCGAACGGGCCGCGCAGATGTCGCTCGGTGGCCTTTGGGCCCGCTTTGGCACGTCGGCTCTACTGATCTTGCTCACCGCGCCCATTGTCACGCTCAGCGTCAAAGCCATCGCCGACTCGACGGGCATCGCGCAGACCTTTCTCGGCGTTGCACTCTTGGCCGTGACCACCTCCCTACCCGAGCTCGTCGCCTCGATCGCGTCGGTTCGAATCGGCGCCTACGACATGGCGGTCGGC